>CAZTNJ010000038.1:8104-20427 GCA_964614835.1 uncultured Ignavibacteria bacterium
ATACATAAGCGCCAAATCGAACCAGCAAGGCATCTCCAGGTTCATTCTAGTCATTATCTCGCCAAACAGTCTAAGCGCTTTTTGGACTTCTTTAAGATAATTTTCGTTATGAGTGAGACTGCCTGCTTTAAAAAGGGCGGTCAATATGGCAGCGTTTCCGGATGGAGTCACGTTATCCCAGAGTTCAATCCGGTCGGGATAAGGGCCATTGTGATTATTCGGGGTCAAGCGGTAGCCGCCTTCGGGATATGTAAAATTATCGCGTACATAATCGATCAACTCGAGGGCTCTTTGAAGATATATCAATTCGCCGCATGCCTCAAACAAATCCAGTAAGCCGTTTGCCATAAAAGCATAATCATCGAGAATGGCCGGGTTTTCCGCTTTAGAATCGTAAGATGTTCGCAAAAACGAGCCATCAACTTGCCGATGGTATTTCCAGATATAATCAGCCGTGTCTTTGGCCGCATAGAGATACCGAGAATCTTCCAACGATAGAAAAGCCCTTGCCATGGCAGAAATCGTCAGGCCGTTCCAGGCCATGATTATTTTCTTGTCCAAAGCCGGCGGAATACGTTTGAAGCGGTGAGCTAAAAGTTTCAGCATGGCGTCATCATATATTTTCTTAAATTCATCTTTATTGATATTATTCTGCGATGCCACAACAGCCGGTGGTTTTCTCCGCGTAAGGACATTTTTGCCATCGAGGTTGCCTTGACTGGTAACGCCCATCATCAGGGCGATAAGGGGACCGCTCTCCGGCCCTATTGCTTCAATAAAATCGTCATAAGACCAGCAATAGTATTTACCTTCAACTCCCTCGCTGTCGGCATCCAGGCTGGAATAAAATCCGCCGCCACTATTATACATTTCCCGAATAACAAAATTTAGCGTTTCCTGGGCGATTTCGGCATAGCGGGAGTTATTGAAAACCGCCGCCGATTCCAGATACAGCGAGGCCAGCTGGGCATTATCGTACAGCATTTTTTCAAAATGGGGAATTGTCCAGGTGGGGTCAACCGCGTAGCGATGAAAGCCTCCTCCAATTTGGTCATAGATACCACCGCTGGCCATCTTATCGAGGGTCAGTTTAAGGATTTCCTCATAGAGCGTGTCGCCGGTCTTACGGAACAAATGGAGCATATACTGCAAGCGGGTCGGCATGGGGAATTTCATGGTATGGCCGAAACCACCCCATTCTTTATCGATTTGGTCGAGGGCGTCTTTGCCGGCATTTCGGATTTGTTCGGGCGAAACGATTTTTTCGCCGGATATTTCCGGGCGGGAATTCAACAATTCATCGATGCGTTCCGCGATTTCTTTCACGCTTTCCTGGCTTGTTTTATATGTTTCGCCCAAAGTTCTAACGAGCTTCAAGAAATGGTCATGAGGAAAATAAGTCCCGCCAAAAAAAGGCTGAAGCTGCGGAGTCAGAAACACGCTTAATGGCCATCCGCCGCCGCCCGTGATTGCCTGAACCGCCTGCATGTAAACGGCGTCTAGGTCGGGGCGTTCTTCGCGATCCACCTTAATGCAGATGAATTCCCGATTTAAAAATTCGGCGACGTCTTCTTTCGCGAATACCTCTTTTTCCATCACGTGACACCAATGGCAGGCCGAATAGCCAATCGATAGGAATATAGGTTTATTCAGCGAAACCGCTTGATGGATAGCTTCATCGCTCCAGGGATACCAATCTACCGGATTGCGGGAATGCTGGCGCAAGTATTGTGATTGCTGGGTGGACAGGCGGTTTTCTTGAAATGAGTTCGTTATTTGATGGTTATTTGTTGTCATAATGAACACTAAACGCCAATGAATAGACCAAAGTTCCAGCCTCGACAAATGCGTATTCTCTTAAAAATATCTTGCAATTCAATTAAACCTATCCTAAATATCAGGTGGAGTTGTCGGGAAATAAAAGGTGCCGATTTTTTTAATTTAATTTGAGGCCGTTTTGCGAATTGAGCTTTGTGATGACCTGGTAGGATGAATTATAGCATACCATAATCGATTGTAGGCGAAAAAATGATAGAATTATATAAACTTTACGTTAAAGGAGGTTTCAAGCGGGTAAATTTGGTAATGAAAAAAACATCTGATGAAGAAAAAAACCAAATTACTTTTAATAACTGACTGGAGAGGGAATATGAAAAAATTTCTTTTAATTATTGTATTAGGTTTATGCGTAATGGCGAATGCCGCTAATCAACCCTTGGATAGAGATCGGGATCAAGACGCGGTTGTACAATCGCAAAACCAGATGATTGAATCGCCGGCCCCGGCTTGGGAAATTTTGACTCAAATGAGCGATAGCGAAAAAGCGAATAGTATCATCGATATTGAGTTGCCATCAGGGGTTGAGCAAAGCGCGACCCAGACAGCATGTACGATTGAGAATATGTGGAACGGCGGCCAATATGATGCCGCTATCGCTATGTTCCGTAACCTTGCTACTGAAGTGACTGAGGGAGCGATTACTATCGGTATTGCCTGGAGAACACCACTGGTAAATGAAGATGCCAGCCTGTGGGGTCCGGATGTCAGAATCGGCGCCCGCGATTCGATTTATCAGACGTCTATGGATGTATTGTATTCTTCCGGAACATTGTTTTGCATTTTAACCTACAAAGAAGGCGCCACGTATTATTTTTCCGTAAATCGTTCTGCAAATAGCGGGCAAACCTGGGCCGAAACCTATACCTGGGCTGGCGGCGGCGATAGTTTAAGATCGGCCAGCGGAACCTGCGTAAGCAACGTTTGCTGGGTTGGTTATGCCACTAAAGTTTATCCATTCCAGGCAAGGGTACGTAGATTCAGCGGTTCAACAGGTCAGACATTACCATTTGCCGGAGGCGGACAATATGACACAATTTTCACGAGCACATCGCCAGATACGATTAAAGAATTGGTCATGTTTTCCAACCAGGATAGTTATAACAACCGCGTGTATTGTATGCTAATTACCAAAAACGGCAACCTGCGCTTTTTCTGGGCGGATACTTCCGGCTCAAACTGGACTCAAATATCAACCGGTATCACAAACGCCAGCCGCGGACTTAGCGCAACCTGGAACGAAAATTTTACAAGTCGTCCTTATTGGTTTTCATATATAAGCCAAAGCGACTCGTTAATGATTTATAGTAAAAGCAGCCCTGATACGACTACCCGAGGTTATGCTGGTGCGGTTGGAAGTGGCGCAAGGTACACTTCAATTGGCGCCTATCATGACACAATATTCTGCGTTTATGAATACGGGGTTACCGGATTCGATTGTCGATATCGCGTTTCATATGGGGGCGTTTCTTGGAACTATGGATATTTGGTAGATAACGACACTACTAACGAATCCCCAGCTACCACTGCCAGAAGGGGTGGAGGAATCAGCGCGATATACCGATTTTATACTCCTACACGCCAGGGGCGCTACAACCACAGAACATATCAGTACATGGCTTGGCCAACTGCCGTAGTATACGCTAATTATGTACCATGGTGGAACAAACCGTCTCTTGAATATCTCGGCGGCGGAGATTACGGCGTCGTTTATTTATCCTGGACATCTCCTAATCAAGGAGCGTTTTTTGATAGGGTGGCTGCCTCGGATATTAATGTCTCATCGTCTCTGCCAAATAGCTTCGCTTTCAGACAAAACTATCCGAATCCATTTAACGCCAGTACCTGTATCAGCTATAATCTCCCAAGATCAACCGAGGTGAAAATCGATATATTCGATATCCTTGGCCGAAAAGTGCAGACCATCCAAAACGGATTCCAGCAAGCGGGACCGCATAGCCTGATTTGGAATGCGGGAGATAATTCATCCGGCGTCTATTTCGATAAAATCACTGCGGATAGCGAATCGGAGACGATTCAGATGACATTGCTCAAATAGCAATCTACTTAATAAGAATTCTTTGGAAGCATCGTCGGAAATAATCCGGCGGTGCTTTTTATTTTATTCCGATAATTACTTGCGGCACAACGAATTATAAGTCGATTTTAATTGATTTATTTCTTGAATTATGGCACAAAATGATATATAATATTTTTTCGTTTTCGGTTTTTGCTTACCTGGATGAAGCCGCTGATTGCATCATCCGGAGGGGTTAAGTAAATCGAGAAGTGATTAGGTGTTTTTGGGGACGGTTTGGATATTTCCCGAATCGCCGGTAATAGCTTGAAATCAGCCGGAGTACCGGATTTCCCCCAATTGCTTTGAGAGATTAGAGGAGATAAATAAAATGCCGCTTGGTTCCGAAAATGTAAAACCAGTCTTCATCGAAGAGGAAATGAAAAATTCCTACATCGACTATTCCATGTCGGTGATTACCAATCGCGCTTTGCCGGATGTGCGCGATGGCCTAAAACCTTCCAACCACCGTATCCTGGTGGCGATGAACGACCTCAATTTGGCCCCCGGACGTCCTCATCGTAAATGCGCTAAAATCGCCGGCGATACATCAGGTAATTACCATCCCCACGGCGAACAGGTTGTTTATCCGACACTGGTGCGTATGGCGCAGGAATTCAACATGCGCTACACATTGGTCGACGGCCAGGGGAATTTCGGGTCTATCGATGGCGACGCGCCCGCGGCGATGCGTTACACGGAAGCCCGCTTGACTCATATCGCCATGGAGATGCTGGCCGATCTGGAAAAGGACACAGTCAATTTTATACCCAACTACGATGACACCCGCAAAGAACCGGTGGTTCTGCCTTCGAAATTTCCCAATCTGATTTGCAATGGTTCGTCCGGTATCGCGGTCGGGATGGCCACTAATATTCCGCCGCATAATTTGGGCGAAACGGTTGACGCGCTGGCGCATTTAATCGACAATCCCGAATGCGAAATAAGAGAATTGCTGAAATTTATTAAAGGGCCCGATTTTCCGACCGGCGGTATAATATTCAATCTGGCCGGCATGCGCGAAGGATACTTGACCGGACACGGCCGGTTTATGATTCGCGCCAAAGCAAACACCGAAACAACCAAGTCCGGCAAAGAAACTATTATCGTTTCGGAAATCCCGTATCAGGTGAATAAAGCTAATCTGTTGGAAAAAATCGCCGAACTGGTTCGCGACAAGAAAATGACCGGTATCTCGGACTTACGCGATGAATCGGATCGCGACGGTATGCGGATTGTTATCGAGCTCAAGCGCGACGCCCAAACCGATGTCGTGCTCAACCAACTATTCAAAATGACCCAGATGCAGGTGGCGTTCGGGATGAATATGCTGGCTTTGGTCGATGGCGTGCCGCGCGTGCTCAATATCAAAGACATGCTGCAGCGTTTCATTGACCATCGTCACGAAGTGATAATCCGCAGAACCCGGTTCGAGCTTAACGAGGCCGAAAAACGGGCTCATATACTCGAAGGGTACAAGATCGCGCTCGATAATATCGACGCTATAATCGCCCTGATAAAGAAATCAGCATCGCCGGCCGACGCCAAAGAAGGCTTGATGAAGAATTTCAAGCTTTCCGATATTCAGGCGCAGGCGATTCTGGAAATGCGCTTGCAGAGGTTGACCGGCCTGGAGCGCAAAAAAATCGAGGACGAGTACGAAGCCATAATCAAACTGATCGCGGAGTTGAAGGGAATCCTTGAAAGCAAAGCCAAGCGGATGTATATCATCAAAACCGAGTTGCTCGAACTCAAGGATAAATATGGCGACGACCGCCGTACCGTGGTGTTGGAAGAAGATATCACCGAAGATTTCTCGATCGAGGATTTAATCGCCGAAGAAGATATGGTGGTCACGATCTCCCATGCCGGATATATCAAACGGCTGTCGATTTCGCAATATCGCAAACAGGCGCGCGGCACTCGCGGAGCCCGGGGAATCGAGACCAAAGAAGAGGATTTCGCCGAACACATGTTCGTGGCCTCGACTCATCAGTATATCCTCTTTTTCACGCAAAGAGGGAAATGCTACTGGCTCAAAGTGCATGAAGTCCCTCAGGGCGGCAAATTGGCCAAAGGCAAGCCGATTGTAAATATGATTGGTATCGACAAGGATGATAAAGTTGCGGCGTTCGTGCAGGTGCGGTCATTTGACGATAACGCGTTTGTAGTGATGACTACTAAAACCGGCCAGATTAAGAAAACCGAACTTTCGGCGTTCAGCAATCCCCGTCGCGATGGTATTATCGCTATGACCATTCCCGATGATGACCAGGTGGTCGAAGTCGGCCTTACCGATGGCAGTTGCGATATCGTGCTGGCCACCCGACAAGGGCAGGCGATTCGTTTCCCCGAAGACAAAGTCCGCCCGATGGGACGTACCGCTTATGGAGTCCGTGGAATCACGCTCGAAAACAACGATTACGTAATCGGTATGGTGGTAATCAAGCGCGAAGGGACGCTTCTGACCGTAACCGAACATGGCTATGGCAAGCGTTCGGCAATCGCCGATTATCGGGTGACCAATCGCGGCGGCAAAGGCGTGATAAATATCAAGACCTCCGACCGTAACGGCTTGGTGGTTGCAGTCAAAGAAGTGGTCGACAACGATGAACTTCTGCTGATTACCCAGCAGGGGATTGTCAACCGGATATCGGTCGAACAGATTCGCAGTATCGGCCGCAATACTCAAGGCGTACGGTTGATTCATCTGGAAAAATCGGACAGGCTGGTGGATGTGGCTCGTTTTGCCGAAGGGAAAGAAGATGCCAACGGCAATGGAAATGGCAAAAACGGCAATGGTAACGGCAACGGCCATGAACCGGACTCCGCGATTGAGCAATCCGATTTGGAGCTGGATGAATCTGGCGAACCGCCCGATGATAACGGCGGGGAAGAGAAAGAATAGAATCTCGCGTAGGGGCGTATTGATATACGCCCCGTTTTTCGAGCAAGTCGGGTTTCGAGTAAGTTAAACGCAAGAGAAACCCTACTATCAGATATCCGTATGACAATGAAATTGTAAGGCAGAACCCTTCAGTGGTTCTGCCAATTCTTTTAAAGGCGGCATTCGCGAATGTCGCCTTTACTATTCTTGTGCGTGGCGTACAGTTTGCCCGTTGGGCCAGCGTGCCCCACGTTTTGGTTGGCAGACGAGGATGTGTTGGTTTCGGGAATCATAGTTCCCGAAACACAATTTTGTGGACGGCAGACCTCCCGGTCTGGTCCAGCATTCGCCGAAGAACGGGCTCCGTTTGACGGAGCCGCGCATAGTGCCGGCCTGTGCCCTCACCCCTTCGCCCCTCTCCCCAAGGGAGAGGGGTAGGGGAAAGGGCGATATTCTTTTCCCATTGACAAACCATTCTAATCCGGCGAACTTGCGCTATGGCGGTCACGGTTGCGACATTCGATCTGGATCACACGCTGGTAAAACGGCGCATACAAAATTCCGATACCCTGAAAATAGTGGCTATCAATCAGGCACTCGAAAAAGTGTTTGGTTTTAAGGATGTCCATTATATGAATCACATTGGAAGCGAATTATACGGCATGACCGACCGTTCGATAATGCGGCAAGTGCTCGGCAATTTAGGTTTATCCCAAGAAGAAATCGACCGCCGTATAGATGAGCTATTCGCCGCGATATTTGGATATTTCGAGCAAAATCGCCAAGCCCATCACAACGGAGAATATATCGCCCTACCGGGCGCCCGAGAATTGCTGGAGAATCTGCGGAGAATCGGAATAAGATGCGGAATCGCCACCGGCAACTACCAAATCTTTTCACGCTGGAAACTCGATAGCGTCGGTTTTGCGCGATATTTCGATTTCGGCGGGTATGGCGAGGATGGCGACCAGAGGGCGCAAATCATAAAGGCGGCGTTGAACCGCTCCGGATTAAAACCACCTGATGTCGGTTGCCATTTTGGCGATACTGTATCGGATATCGATTCGGCGAGAGCCAATGGGATGCTAGCCGTGGCGATTTCGGTCAACGCCGGCGGAAAATTCCCCTCGGATGAGCTGGCCGCCGCTAGACCCGATTTGGTGCTGGAATCTTATTACGATTTCGACAGAGTGGCCGATTTGTTTTCGCGGTATTGAAAGCAGGTCAGGCTTGAAGCTTGATCGATTGATAAACGGTTTCGGGAATCATAGTTCCCGAAACACTAATCCACTTCCCCACAAACACGAAAACCATTTGCAATTATGTTAAAATTTCGTATACTTCCCAATCTTTAATAATGGATTGACGACAGATATGGAAATAACCCAACCACAATCGGCCCCAGACATAAGTATCAAAAGCAAAATTCTGCGGCCGGGTAATTTAGTGGCGGTGCTGGTGGCCGGTTTCGTTATCTATATTTTCCTGAAACGATTCCATCTGGGCGAGGCCATGACAATAATCGGGCAAGCCAATATCGGGTTGTTTCTGGCGGCCTTGTTTATCTTCTATGTATCGTTGCCGTTACGGGGCCATCGCTGGAAAGTGCTTCTTGGCGGTTCGAATATCGATCTCCCTCAATGGGACCTGACCCGCTACTATTTTTTGGCCTGGTTCGCCAATTGTATCCTTCCGGCGAGAATCGGGGATATCTATCGCGCTTACTTGCTCAAGAAAAACAAAGAAATATCTGTATCGCTTTCGCTGGGGGTATTGTTTTCCGAAAAGATTTTCGATCTGGCCTCAACCGCGATACTGGTGATAATCGGCGGGCTATTCTATTTCGACAAAATCGCTGACCCACAATTACGAGCGATTATTATCGATGGTCTATGGGTAATTGGAATACTGGTAGTGATTTTCGCCATATTTTCCTGGCGATCCGGGATTTTAAAGAAGCTGCTCCCGGTCCGTTTTCAGAATATATATGAACTATTCAGGCAGGGGCTTTTCAAATCGCCGCGCCTGATTCCGCTGGTAAGCCTCGAAAGTTTCGCAATTTGGTTATCCGAAGCAGGCCGTTTGTTTTTGGTAGCCTGGGCGCTGGGGGTCCAGATTGATTTTATGCTGGCGATATTTATTTCGCAGGCAGCGCTCATCTTAATGACTTTGCCTTTAACCCCGGCCGGCCTGGGATTGGTCGAACTGCTTATGCTGACGCTTTTAGGGCAAACCGGACTATCGGCAAATATGGCCGCCGCCGTCGTTATCGCAGATAGGTTGATTAGTTTTTGGTCATTGATTATATTAGGGGGAATACATTACCTTATGTCGTCGAGGAGCCGATGAGTAATTTTTTAATTTGTATTCCGACTTACAACGAGAAAGACAACATCCAGAACATCATCGACACGGTGTTGGGCCAGGGGGATGATATTGAAATCCTCATCGTTGATGATAACTCTCCGGATGGAACCGCGGCCATTGTCGAAAAAATCATGGCCACCAACAAACGAGTGCATATCCTTAAACGTCCCGGTAAGATGGGGCTGGGGACTGCATATATCGATGGGTTCCGTTACGGCCTTAACCTGCCTAATATCGGCTACTTGATGGAAATGGACGCCGATTTTTCCCACAATCCGGCTTATATCAAATCGTTTAAGGAGGCAATCCAGCATAATGATCTGGTTCTTGGGTCGCGTTACATCAACGGAATCAGCATAGTCAATTGGCCGATGTCGCGGTTGTTGCTTTCGTATTTCGCCTCGATGTATGTTCGGGTGATTACCGGTATGCCGGTGATGGACCCCACGGGCGGGTTTAAGTGTTTTAGGCGTAAAGTTCTGGAATCGATTCGACTTGAGATGATCAAATCTAACGGCTATTGTTTTCAGATAGAGATGAATTTCTATGCCTGGCGGGCTGGCCATAAAATTAAGGAAATTCCGATTATTTTTATAGACCGTCGGGCTGGCACTTCTAAAATGTCGAAACATATCGTTTTCGAGGCGATTTTTGGTGTCTGGCGCTTGTTCTTTATCAAGTTATTTCGCTACGATAGAAAAGTAATCAAGCAACCGGTTTCGTAATAATGACAGAACTCGCCATTCAATCATCCCGGCGGCTCCGCCAGGCTATCTGGCTGTATGCGTTACTGGCGATATTTTTTCTGCCAGTTCTGATAGACCTGGTGAAAGACTGGTACGCCGATCCCAATTATTCGCATGGATTCCTGATTATCCCGATAGCGCTGTTTATCTTTTTTAAATTCCATAAGAACATGACATATCCCACTAAAGCCAACATCTGGGGAATCGTGACTCTTTTATTCGGATTGGCAATGCTGATTTTAGGAAGCGCGGCAGCCGAGTTTTTTACGGTAAGGGTTTCGCTGGTGGTTTGTATCGGAGGAATAGGGCTTTTACTATTAGGTTGGAAAAATTTTAGGCAAACCTGGTTCGTTTTTTTCTTGTTATTGTTTATGATTCCGATCCCCGGGATTATTTATTATTCGGCCACCATGCCGATGCAGTTGCTTTCGAGCAAGGTCGCTTTTGGATTGCTGCAGTTGGTCGGGATTCCCGCAATGAGGGCCGGCAATATAATCAACCTTCCCAACTACAGCCTCGAGGTAGCCGAAGCCTGCAGCGGCTTGCGGTCGCTAGTTACGCTTCTGGCGCTGGGAGCAATCTACGCCCGTTTCACCTTACCCGGAGTCTGGCGCCCCGCGTTATTGTTTATCATTACCGTGCCAATAGCTATTTGCGCTAACATTTTCAGAATATTCATAACCGGAGTCGGGGCGCATTTGATCAGCCCCAAAGTCGCCGAAAGCTTTCTGCACGAGATTTCCGGGATCATGGTATTCCTGATAGCTCTTGTAATGATGATTTTTGTGGGGAAATTACTTAAGTGGACCGCAAAACAATCATAATAATTTCCTCCGCCATCATACTGGCCGGATTGTTCAGTTGGTATTTACGCTGGGTGGAAATTAAACCGACAGGCGGAGTCGATTTTAATAAGATTCCCCTCATAGCTGGCGATTGGTTAGGTCGTGAAAGAGAATTAAGCAATGAGGAGTCGGAAATTCTGCGCGCCAACCGGACTTTTTCGGCAACCTATCAGACTCCCACCAGTACCGAAATCGACTTGTTTATCGCCTATTTCACGTCGCAAAAATATGGCTCTTCGATACATTCGCCTCGCAATTGCCTTCCCGGAAGCGGATGGACAATTAGCTCTATTAAAAAGTCGCCCTGGACGATGGATAGTCGAAGTTTTATTCTCAATAAAATGATTATCCAGCGCGAGGGGCAGCGTTTTATGGTATATTATTGGTATATTACTCGAAGCGGCGAAATCGACAGCGAAATGGGTTTAAAACTTGATTTGATAAGAAATTCCTTGATGGGAAAAGCGACCGATGGCGCCCTAATAAGGGTTACGGCGCCTTTAGGAGCCGGTTTAAACGATAATCCGGATGTTCAGGAGTTTATAAAAAAATTTGAAAAAGATATATATAGCTCCTTGCCCTTGCGGGCATAAAACTATATATTTACCGCAATATGCGTAATTAGGATGGCAAAGGAGTGTCGTGATGAAAAAAGCTTTAGTCTGTGCCTTAATGTTAGTTTTCACGTTTTCTCTGGGGATAGCTGCCGATTTCTGGCACATTAAGGTTTCTCCTCAGGGGATTTTGGCTATGCCACAAGATGGCAATGGCACCGGTTTCGGTACCGGCGTCAGGATTCAATTCGGATATCCTAAGGGTAATTATGATGTCGGATTCGAAATCTATAAGTGGTGGAGAGGCTATAAAGTCGATGATCCCTTTATGAAGCAAAAATCGGATTCCGGTTTGGTGAGAATAGATGGTTCACCTGATTCAAATATGATAGTGCGTCAGACTCAAGCCCAATACGACGACAACGGGCTGGCACTAGCGCTAACGGCAAAGCATAAAATCTTACATTTTACCGATAATCATGGGATTTATGGCGGAAGCGGCGTTGGTTTGTATATGATTCAAGTTAAGCGAGATGAAACCCGTCAGAACAATCGCACTGGCTACTGGCAAATTCAGTATGCCGATTATTATCTGGAAACGAAAGCGCAGATTCCGATGTTTGTCGGTTTGGAAGGCAACCTACCTATTGGCGCTGCCGATAAGTTTTCGTACTATCTTGAGGGTAGAGTAGCGTACATCCTCAATTGGGATAGATGGGATGACCCGATGGAATTTGGAGCAGGGCTGGGGATTCGCTACAATTTCTAGTCCGATTTAAAAGCTGAAAATTAATAAACCGCGGGATTCCATATCCGGCGGTTTTCTTTATCTACTAAAATACTTCGCTTAGTTATTTTAGCAAGGTCATTTGTTTGGTGATTACCATATCGGCAATGGCTAAGCGATATAGATAGATTCCAGATGACGCCATTTCCCCGCGATCGTTGCGGCCATCCGCGAGGGAAACCGCTACCTGGAGCAGGTCCGCGACAGTTCGTTCTTCGCCGTCG
>CAZTNJ010000039.1:0-20225 GCA_964614835.1 uncultured Ignavibacteria bacterium
TGTCTCATCGCGGGCTTGTAAATAATCGAAAAACAATGAAGGGATAAGGTGGGAGGGGATATCATCGACGCGGGCGAACCCCAGAATATCCCGTTCTATAATCGATAGCTTGAACGAATCGAGATGGCGTTTCCAGATTCTGCGGCTTGGGAATAGCATGTCCAGATGATTGGATTCCGGAAATGATTGTTCGAATCTATGCAGTTTAAATCGATTTCTTAAAAGCGGTATATCGAAACATTTACCGTTAAACGTGATAATGCTGCCGGTAAAATCCTCGGCGAAAGCGAATAGTTGAGCTGGTTCCTCATTGAAATCACGCATCAAATATTGCCTGACGATGAAATCATCGCCGCGCCAAAAACCTATACCGATAATGAACGCATACGTCCCCGTGCCGCCAGCCAGCCCGGTTGTTTCAGTATCCAGCACGGTTGCCAGGGAGGGATTAAATCGCGGCAGGGTTATATCAACAAATCGATTAATCTGCTCGGTTTTACGAATCGGAAAACGCCCATGCATCCGGCCCGGTTGATAAATCCAGTCAACCACCCATATTTCACCATGGGGGGTATTCCGGATATAGCCGATTAACGGTTGATTTTTGGTATTCTTTTTTTGGGCCGATTCCGATCTGGTCGAATTAAGATAGATATTTATTTTGGAATCAAGATCCATTATTGGAATCCGTGGCAACTAAAGCGTTGATAATTTTTGTTCTTACCAACGGCTGCGTTTCAGTTTTGAGCGCATTGTTCAGCGGCTTGTAAAATTTATTGTTTTTAAATAACCCCATCGCTTCCGCCGCCGCCGCTCGAATCGTCCACTGGTCGGATTTCAGTTCTTTTTCGAGAATCGCCGCGGATTTGTTTGAACCGATATAACCCAGCGCGAGGATTATATATTCGGCGCCTTTATTATTCGGATACTTTTCAAGATGGGATATCAAAGATTGGACTGCCGGTTCGCCAATCGAACCCAGAGCCCGGGCCGCGCTATAGCGTACTCCGTAGTATGGATGAAGAGTCGCCCCTATCAGCAATTGGATATTGATTCCGTTTTTAATTTTCCCACAGGCAACCGCGGCGGCAGTCGCCACCAATTCGTTCTTGTCAGTTAAAGCTCGCATTACAGCGTCATTCGCCTGGCTATCGCCGATACTACCCAATGCCGAAATCGCCGCCGCACGAGTGCGGAAGTCATCGTGATTGACGACGGTTAGAAGTGGTTTTAGGGCTTTCGGATTTTTAATTTCTTCAAGACACCTAATCGATGCCCGCCTCGTGAATGGATCGTTATCATTGATAAAGGTCGATAATGGTTCCACCGCCGGTTCGCCTAATCCTTTGAAGATATCTATTAGCGTTTGAATCTCGCGGGCATCGCGAGTGTTGAGCTTGGTAAGCATCTGGGGGATAGCTTGAGTCCCCATTTCGATAATAGATTTCTTGGAAGGTTCGACCTGATCTTTAAATTTAATATCGCCGGAGGCTGCCCTTATCCAAAGGGAATCCACGATTCTGGCATACTGGCTTTTTGCGATCGTTGTCTTGTTTGTTTGGGAATATGAATTTGCGAAACTGAAAACGATAATGGCCGCAATCAATACGGCCGCTAATTTATCTACTTTGCTATTTATCAAGGCCAATTCCCCAGTTTGAGCCGCTCCACCAGGTGGAATCGGCGCCGTTTCCTCCGGCATATGAATCCTTGCCGGTTACATCGATAAATATCCCAATTGAACCATAGTCGCGGCGAGCATCACCGAACCCCTGCGTATTCTTGTTCGATTTCACGATATATGAATCGTTGCCGCTTAAGTCGGCCTGCATTCCGATACCATTGGCTGAACCGGCCCCCTGCGATAAATCGGCTGCGACATAGTTGTCATCGCCGGAACCATCATAGCAGATCGCCACCGAACGGTCGTGGCCAACTCCCTGCATCAAACCCTTGCCGCTGTAGAGGTCGTTGCCGGAACCATCGTATATACAACCTGCAGTCATGTGAGTACCACATCCTTGCGCATACTGATACGAAAGATATTTGTCGTTGCCTTCTCCATCGGCCAATATGCCGGTTGACCACCAGTAGGAACATCCCTGCCCGAATATATCCGATTCGTAAGTGTCGTTGCCGGATTTGTCTATCAGATATCCTAATCCGCCCGAGATATATGGCCTGATTCCGTAGCCGAATCCCTGCGATAGGGAGATATAGTGATCGGCATAGCGAAGGATATCCTTGTATTTTCCGCCGGCGAAATAGCGGTCGTTGCCGGATAAATCTTGCAGGATACCGATTCCTTCAGTGAATCCGAATCCCTGAGAATACAAAGCGGCCTCATATGTGTCGTTGCCGGCGTCATCGCGAAGAATCCCGTAACCAAAACAGCCGGCGCCCATCGTGAACGTATCGCCGTAGTAGTGGTCGTTCCCTTTTTTATCCCAGAGTATTCCGCCGCCGAAAAATCCGGCGCCAAGATTCCAAGAGCTTCCCTGATAGATGTCATCTCCGGCCATATCAACGATTACGTTCATGCCGAGACCAAAGGCGGGGAATCGATTGTTGGGCATGTTATAAAGGTCGTTGCCGGCGTAATCAACGATAAAGGTCATATTGCGGTTACGATCGCCTTTAAGGCTATCATATTTTATAATATTGTAGGTGTCATCGCCGCCGTAATCGATAACAATAAACAGGTCGCCGTAATAGTATTGCGGGGTCGAATCGCCGATACAGATTTTACCGAAACGAGTATCGAATTCAACATACTCCACCGCGAACGAATATTCTGCGAGATTGTTGATTATAGAATCGCCGAAAACCTCGAGAAATTCCAAACAGCGAATAGCGGCGACTTCCGGATCGACAGCGCGTGTCAAATCGACTAGTTTCTTTGTCCATTCCTCTTCGTAATGAGCGATTGAATCGAGTTCCTCGACGCTTCTGAATTCATCTTCGGCGTTTTCTTCCAGTAAAATCGCGAATCCCGTCAGCACTGAATCGTAGCGGACACGGTTAATTTCGTTGAAAATGGCATCGCCGCGGAATCGGATTGCCCGGCGCATAAAGAATGCCAACCGTTCCAGAGTCGCCGAATCGATTTTATCGCCCCTGTAATCTTCGGCAAATAGGCTGGCGGCCGGTTCGTTTTCATACACCCGCGGTTTGACCGCCATCGGGTATGGGTATTCGCGGAACACAGGATAAATCAGATTAGCAGTCTGATCGGTGTTGAGTAATTCGCTGGCCTTGGTTAGTAGATCGAGCGGTTCGCTCATGAATCGGTCAACCTGGGCCATCCGATAGCTGTCTTTTTCGACATAGTCATCGCGGAGTTTAAGGTCGGCCCGAGTCATTTTCAGGCCGGCCAATGCCTGATCGAGCGCGACATTAAATGAATCGTAATTTACCGGAGCCGGCATTTGCGCCATGGCTCCGCTGGCCATTAGCCATATACTTGCGGCAATTATTATTTTTTTCATACGGCCATTTTAAGGTTAAGGGGTCGATATGTCAATAGATAAGGTGTGTTGTCCGAATAGTTCAACTCGGCCGCGGGTCGTAGTCTCCGCTGAAGCGGAGGCGTGACCTTGATTTTAATATGATTGGCGTCGCAAGGGGACGTATAGCGCTCGCTTGGTTTATTATCTATCGAAAAGGTCACGCCTTTCTCCGGCGATTGCCGGAGAAAGACTACGACCGGATTATTTCATCGCACAATTTATAATCGCGCTTCAAATCGAATTGTCGTTTTCCGATTTTACCATGCCCTTCGATAATCACAGTTCGGCGTTCGAGGACATTTTTGGCGAATGTCGGTTTGACTGTAGTGGATAGGATTTCGGCGATGATGCGCATGATTGCTTTTTCATCACCAAACTGCGATAACCTGGCGGCAATCATCTTGCCGCGATTTTTCGTTTTAAGCCAGTTTGAGCCATGCTGGGTTACGATATCGAACAGAAAGGCAAACGCCCGTTCGGTTTTAAATCCGAATTCGGGCATATATTTGGCAGCGATACGCAATCTATCTTTAGCGGCGCGGATTTGGATTGTTTGCATATCGGGATCGTTGCCCAGATTAGTGAAATAGGTTTTCCAAGGTTCGATAATGTGATTTTTCGAATCATTAATCGAAAGCGCGAATTGCATCTGCTCTTTAGGCGATTTATTAAAAAGAAGGTCTCTGAATGATTCCGCGTGATCGCCGAAAATCTCTGCGAATTTGACAGGGGAGAGGCGTATAAAATCTTTCAGCAGCGGCTGAAGCGACCCTGATTTGATATTCCATTGCAACAATCCAAACGATAGCCCTTGTTTGTCGAAATTGCCGGCCAGGCCGCCGAAATCGAGCGGCTTGCCGGTTTCAAGTGTCGAGGTGATTTGAAGGGCCTTAAATTCGACGGGGGAGAAATGCGCGGCCGGTTTTTTCATTTTAATGTCCTCCTATAATACCTGCGCCGGCAATTTTAAATGCGAAACGCATGCGTTATAGTAGGGGCAGCTCGCGAGTCGCCCGAACCCTGCGTAGGGGTTTGGCATGCCAAACCCGACAGTATGAAAATCTTTGTTCCGGCGGGTCGTAGACCGAAGGGCTTGACCCGCCGGCATTGTCGCCGAAAAATCTCCATGACCCAAAAGACTAAGCCAGCAGAAGTAGGTCGGGTTCCGAATGAGCGAAGCGAAAGAGAAACCCGACACTAAATGAATTGTCGGCCTTCTCGTCCGGCAGCCGCCGGACTCGGAGGCCGACCTACTTTTCTGCCCCTACGCAAAATATATCTTGCGTAGCCATAATTGCCTATTTATATTACGGTGTAAAGGGCAGTAGTCCCAGACTAGCATATATACGGCCTGGTGGCCCCGGGAAAAGGGAAGATATGGTGGATTAGGGATTGAGGCTTAAGCTATGATTGGCTTGGATGTGCTTCGGGAACTATGATTCCCGAAGCCATTTCGTTTCAATTTCCCGAAGCCAATTCACAACAATATTGGAAACCAATGCAATAAGTATGAAATGGAAAAATCAATATCCCGATAACCATTGTTTCTTTATCACATCATCGGTGATTGGATATCGTCCTATCCTCGATAATTACGGAATACCGGAAATGCTTATAGATAATCTCGCTAAAAGCAGACGACTTTTCGGATTTAAGTTATTTGGCTACATTATCATGCCGGAACATTGGCATATTCTGGCTTATTTTGCCCTGGGAAAGGATTGCCTGGCTTTTACGAGAGATTACAAACGTTTTACGGCGATGGAAATCATAGCGATTCTCACTAAAACAAATGACATTCAATCTATTCGGCACTTTGAAGATATGGCCGACGATAGGGCGCGTCACGCGGTTTGGAAAGAGCAGGCCAGGGTTATTCCGATTGCCGGGATGGATCGAATTAAAAGCAAATTAGATTACATCCATAATAATCCCGTGAAACGCGGTTTGGTTAACTCGCCAAATGAATATTTGTATTCCAGCGCGAGTTATTATATGGGCGCTGGCAAAAGTAAAATTGAGCTTGATAATTTTGAGGGGTTGTGCTAAGGGGGAGTTTGGCTTTCGGGATAACGGATAGATACGGCTTCGGGAATCATAGTTCCCGAAGCACGAGGAAAGTAGTGATTACTCCGAATGTGCATCAGAAATACCGTAACAACGGGCAATTATGATTCTAATGACGCATGAAAAGTGATATCTTGAAAAATCTTATTAAAAGAATCGGTGTACACCCTTTATTTTTATATTCAATAATTGCGGTAATTTGTACATACCCTCTAGCATTTACTTTTAATAAGCTATTTGGACCAGCATCGGATAATCAGCTTTTCATATGGAATTTCTGGTGGTTTAAATATGCAATTTTTAATTTGCATACTAATCCATTCTACACCAACTATTTATTCTGGCCCGATGGCATTAGCCTGTTTTTCAGGATTTCCCCCCCCCCTAAATGGATTTATGGCACTATTAATGGCGCCAGTATTTGGGATGTTTGGCGCGTACAATTTCCTGATCCTATTGACTTATATACTGGGTGCATATAGCGCATATATTTTAGGAAAATATCTAGGCCTATCGAAAATCGCCGCTTTCATTGTAGGGCTATATTTTGCCTTTAATCCCTATCAGTATGGTTATTCCCAGTATCACCTTAATGTTGTTTCCGTACAATTTGTACCGCTTTTTTTGCTTTATTTATTCAAATACAGAGAATTATATAAATTTAAATATATCATTATTGCTTCGGCTATTATGGCCATAAATTTCTATTTCGATTATTTCCCATTCATTTATTGTTGCGTAATTCTATTTCTATTTGCGTTTTTTGGACGCGCCAATAAATCTGGGCTGTCATTGACAAAATATATTTCTATGTTGGCGTCTGTTTTGGGAATATGTTTTGTGTTTATCTCACCGTTTATGATTCCGACGATTAAGGAAATATTTGGCCAAAAATATTTATTGCTTGGTGGAGCGGATAGATATGTAGTTGACCTTTGCGGTATTTTTATTCCTCCCGACGGACACTGGTTGAGAAGTATACTTCCAAATATTAATTTAATTAAAATTGAATCTCCATATGGCCCATGGTTTTTAGGATATTTTTCTATTCTATTAGCCTCATACGCATTATTCAAGGCTAAATTTAAACATAAAGGCTTTTTTATAACGATGTCGCTTACAGGTATTTTATTGGCGCTCGGATCATATCCACACATATTTGAAAAGCCGGTGCCATTCATCCCGCTTCCATATCATTTTATCGAACATATACCGATAATCAACGCCGCAAGAACCCCCGCAAGATTTGCTTTTTTAATATACTTTGGGATGTCTATACTGGTTGGTTTTGGTTCTCAGGCATTAATTGACAAGGCAAAACAAAATGGCCGTCTATATATTAAAAGGGCTATTCCGATGGGCGTAATTGTTGTTCTAATAGCTGATTTTTTTATGGCTCCTTTTCCTACATCTACCTTTGCTGCCCCGGCATTTTATAATAAAATACGAGAGGAACCATCGAATTATGGTATCATGAACCTTCCTCTGGGCTCTGGTGAAAGGCGATTCATGGCTCTTCAGATTGTCCATCAAAAACCTATTTGCGGCGGCTTTTTGGCCCGATTTAGCCCAAAATACTGGGCGGATATGATGAAAATAAATTATCTATCCCCCGATTATCTTATACCTAAGAAAATCAAATATGTAATTCTGCATAAGGAATTTACCACTGAAGCTAATTATAATACTTTAATGAAAACCCTATCAAGCCAATATCCGCTTATAGCTAACGAAGACGGGCAGGTTTTGTTTAAGGTTTATTAACCTATAATAATTAGCCTTAAGATATAGTCTTAAACAGACTCTATCCGGAGGAAAGGGCAACAAAATTAAAGGAGTAAATATGGAGAGATATTTAAGATTTGCGAATACCGCATTACTTTTTTGCATACTAATATTGTTAATAAGCATTTATTTTAAAATGCCCCAGAACTCAGCTTACAGGGTTAGAGGCGGAATTCCAGTCCAGGTGACGAACACTCCGATAGAGGTGGAAATTGTTAGGTAAATACATTTTATTTGAATATCTATAAAATTTTAAAATGATACTAGGGCGATTCTAAAAAAGCCCCTTTTAAATCAGTAGTAGTAGTAGGTCGGGTTCCGAATGAGCGAAGCGAAAGAGAAACCCGACAAATATCGATTAATTGTCGGCCTTCTCGTCCGGCAGCCGCCGGACTCGGAGGCCGACCTACTTCCGCAATCCCCATCCCCATACCCCGCAACCGCTTACCCTTTTCCGCTTGACTTATGAGCCGCTAATCGATATAGTTCCCCCCGATACTAAAATTATGATTACCGATTCGCAACAAACGTCATCACCGGATATTGAAGCATATTTGGCGATGCAACTGCTCAAAGATGGCGACCGCCACGCGGCTATCGACAAATGCCACGAGGCAATCAGCCAGTACGGGCCAAACCGCAACCTCTACTTGGTGAAAGCCCGGGCTCATCTGGAGCTGGAAGAATACGGGTTCGCTCAAGAGGCGCTGTTATCGCTATTGTCGCTTGATCCCGAGCATCCAGCCGGCTGGGCGCTTTTGGGCGAGGCCTACTATCAGCTCGGCAACATGCCCAAAGTCGACTACTGCCGCAATCGTCTCAAACAGATTTTCCCCACGCTCACCGAACCGGATGAGGAAGAGGATGCTGGCGATACGGCTTCGGGAATCATAGTTCCCGAAGCACAAAATCCTGTAGGTCAAGACCCCTGTGGTCTTGACGATATCCCCGCATCGGGTCAGGCTACCCGACGGCATGAGGATGGCGATATGGCTTCGGGAATCATAGTTCCCGAAGCACAAAATCCTGTAGGTCAGGAGCCCCGCGGTCTTGACGATATCCCCGCGTCGGGTGCGGAGCCAAGACGCCACGATGAGATTGTTCATAATTCGTACAATCCGCCATCGAATGCCGAAAACGGGGAACCGTCCGCCTCGCTGGTGCCGTTAGAAGAAGTCGCCGATACGCAAACCCAGTCTGACCAACCGCTATCCGAATCCATACATACTCCCCCGGGCGGTATTGTCGATGACCTAATCGAAACCGATTTGCGTATAAATGAACAGGAGAAGGGGACTTCTAAAATCGATGTCGAGATTTTCGAAACCGCCACGTTCGCCGATATCTGTTTGGCGCAAGGCAAATACGAAAAAGCGCTGGAGATTTACACCAAGCTATCAATGGTACATCCCGACAACGCGGAGTACCGTGACAAAATAAACAGTATCCAAGCAAAGATGGGGTCAAGATGACACCGAAAAGAATCGCCGCAGCCAATAATCTGGTTAAGAAAAACAAGCTTGATGCACTCATTGTCACCAAGCTCACTAATATCCGCTATTTGACCGGCTACTCCGGTTCTAATGGCCTTCTGGTGCTGGCGCCGCCCAAGGCCTTTTTCATGACCGATTTTCGTTATACGGTACAAGCCCGCAAGGAAGTTAAAAACAGCCAGGTGATTATCGCCGAACGCGAGTTGCTGGGCGAACTGGTTCATCTGCCCTGTTTCAAACCGGGCATGCGAGTGGGATTCGAACCAGCTCATGTCACGGTGAAAACATTGGATAAAATTCACGAGTTGTTGCCGAATGTCAATCTTGTCCCAATCGAGCACTTAGTAGAATCGATTCTGATGGTCAAGGACGCCTCCGAAATCAACAAGATTAAGAAAGCCTGCAAAATCACCGATCAAGCGGTAGCCGATATTCTCAAGCTTATTAAACCCGGCGTCAAGGAAAAGGATATCGCCCTCGAATTACAATATCGAATGATAAAGCTTGGCGCGGAGGGGCCATCGTTTGATTTCATCGTCGCCTCTGGTCAGCGTTCCAGTATGCCGCATGGGCGCGCCTCCGATCGCAAGTTCAAGAAGGGTGATTTCATCACGTTGGATATCGGCTGTTTTTCGGATGGGTACGCCTCCGATATGACCCGTACTTATGTTTTGGGGAAGGCTACCGCCAAACAGAAGAAAATCTACAATATCGTATTGAAGGCTCAAGAGGCCGCGATTGCCGCCGCCAAACCGGATATGCCCGCAAAAGAGCTTGACATGGTTGCCCGCGAGATAATAAACAAGGAGGGGTACGGGGACAATTTTGGGCATGGGTTGGGTCACGGACTCGGTTTGCTGGTCCATGATGAACCGGTGGTAAGCCCCCGCAGTAACGATATCCTGGCGGTGGGAAATGTGGTTACAATCGAGCCGGGGATCTATATTTCGAATTGGGGGGGAGTGCGAATCGAGGATGATATTCTGATTGTGAGCGGCGGCTGTAAGGTTTTAACGAGGTCGCCCAAAGAGCTGATCGAACTCTAAACTGGATGAGGAATTTATGCGAACTTCGAAAATACGAGCGTTAATCAGGTTGGTGGAAGATTCAGGAATCGAGGAACTCGAAGTCACCAGTTGGGGGCGAAAAGTAAGTATTCGAAAGAAGGCCAATAGCTCCAACAATAACGGCCACAATCCTCAAGTTGCCTCAAGGATGCCCGATAAATCTATTGAGACGGCTGTCATAGTCAGTAGCTCAAGTCCTGCAGGTCAAGCGCCGGTACAACCGGCCGCCGCGCCTCCGCCAGTGGATAAATCGGCCGCGCGCAAAGAAAACCTTCAGGAGATAAAATCGCCGATGGTCGGCACATTTTATCGAGCTCCGGCTCCCGATGCTCGCCCATTTGTCGAGGTCGGCGAAAAAGTCAGCCGCGGGCAGGTCGTATGTATCATAGAGGCAATGAAATTGATGAACGAGATCGAATCGGAGTTCGATGGCCGGGTTGCCGAGATACTCGTATCGAACGCTCAACCGGTCCAGTTCGGTCAACCGTTGATTCTGATCGAGCCTCTCTAACAGACCGCATTTTAACAACCGCTATAAATTTATCCACCGTGGCCATCACCGGCCGGAGGAAAAGTTATGACATTTAAGGAAATGATTCAACAGATGTTGAACAACAACGCTTCGGATATTCATCTGCGAGTGGGATTGCGGCCGACATTGCGTATCGATGGGCGCCTTCATGCGGCCGATGACCAGGTGTTGATGCCTCAAGATATGGAAAAAATCCTTAGCCAGATTCTGACCGAAACCCAACTACAGAAATTTCATCAGAAAAGAGAAATGGATTTAGCGTTGTCGATTTCTAAAATGGGCCGATTCCGTATCAATTTATATAAACAGCGCGGCACAGTCGGTATCGCAATCAGGCAGGTGAATACGATTATTCCGACTTTTGAAGAATTGAATTTGCCGACTATTGTTCGGGATATTTCTAACGCCCGCCATGGTCTGATTATCGTGACCGGCACCACCGGTTCCGGTAAGTCAACCACGCTGGCCTCGATGATTGAATACATCAATTCAACCCGCGCCGAAAATATTTTGACTATCGAGGATCCCATCGAATATATCTATCGCGACAAGAAATCGATTATATCCCAGCGCGAAGTGGGCGGCGATACGGATAGTTTCGCCACCGCCTTGCGTCATGCTTTCCGCCAGGATCCCGATATCGTGTTAATCGGCGAAATCCGGGACGCCGACACGATGGGGATTGCCCTCACTGCCGCCGATACCGGCCATCTGGTGTTGACGACGCTTCACACGATGAACGCCGTGGAAACTATCTCGCGTATCATCTCGTTTTTCCCGCCGCACCAGCATCAGCAGATAAGATTGCTTCTGGCGGGCACTTTAAAATCGGTGGTTTGTCAGAAACTGCTGCCTCGTTCCGATGGCCCGGGACGTGTTCCGGCTGTGGAAATCATGGTAAGTACGGCTTCGATTAGAGAATGTATTATCGATCAGATGAAGACGCCGCAGATACTTGATTTGGTGGAATCTGGCACTATTCAGTATGGCATGCAGAGCTTCGACCAATCGCTGATGAAATTATTCCGTTCGGGTTTGATTACCTATGAGGAAGCAATCGCTCATTCAACCAATCCCGATGATTTCGACCTTCGCTGCAAGGGGATTACTTCAGCGTCGGACCGTGGTTGGACCGAAATGCAACCTGAAACTAAAAAAGATTCGCTGTTTTGATTATTTGACACTTTTCCTAAAGGCCGAATGGTTATCTATTCGGCCTTTTTTTATCATCCAATTTTACCGAAATTTGAAAATTCCGCTTGTTTCCTTGATGGTTTTTAACTACAATTCCGCCTGGCTGGATTGAAAAGATTTCGATATCGGCTTTTTTCGGCCAAGCGTACTGAGCCTGAGGGCAAGCAAACTAAACTAATATGCTAATCACTGATGGCCGAATGGCCTCTTTAGATCGTGTTTTTAGGAGAGGGAAAATTGGACACAAACGATAATGTGCAGAAAAGTTTCGCCATGATGTCTATGGCTTCAATGCGTTGTATTACCTATGCCGAAATCGCCGAAAAAGAAGGGCTACATCAAATCTCGAAATTTTTTCGGGCTTTTGCCGATGCCTATAAAGTTTGCGCCACCAACGCGCTTAAAGTATCGCGCCAGGTCAGTAATACAGAAGATAATGTAGCTAATATCGTTGATGCCAACAGCTACGACCTAACCCAGCTTTATCCCCGTTTTCTCGAACAGGCCGATAAAGAAGGCGATTCGCTGTCCGCGACTTTTTTCAGGGGTATCCTCGCCAGTTCCAAAACGCATACTAACCTGCTGAACGAGGCTTTGGAAAATATTAACAGGTTTCGCGAAACGGAATTTTGGGTTTGCCAGAATTGCGGCCATATCGAATCGGGCGATATGCCCTTAACCTGCAAAATCTGCGGCGGCTCGCGCGAGAAATTTAAATTGATCTCTTAACTTTCAATAAATCACCGAACAGAGCGATAATTGAAAATCTTGGTTGATTAATTCACACGGTATCATATACTACCACATGAAATTTTAACTTGAAAGGATAGTCCCGGAAATATGCTAAAATTAAAAGTCGAATTCGGTGGAACGGCCAGACAAAAGCCTTTGGTTGGCGTATTCGTATTTGGCGAGGAAAGCCGCAACTTTGATTCATTGCTGAAAAAACATGGAATAGCCCCCGATGTGGTAAAGGAATCGGGTTTTAGCGGTAAAAAAGATGAAGTTTTCGAAAGTTACATTCCGCAGGCCGGTGGTTTAGTCGGCTATGTGTTTCTTGGAATCGGAAAAGAAACAATTTCGGATAACATCCGTCGCGCCGGCGGATATCTGGCCGGAATAATCGCCAAAAAGAAATTAACCGGAGTAAAATTGATTCATCTCGGCCTGATGGGCGAAAATATCGGGCCGTTCATTGAGGGGTTGGTGCTGGGCGGCTATACATTCGATCGATTCAAAACCGAAAAGTCCGGCGAAAAGACAGTTCGTATCATTCTCGACGAAAACGTTCAAACATCCAAGGATAAAATTGAAAGAGCGATGGTCATAGCGGAATCATCCTGCTTTGCCCGTGATTTAGTCAACGCCCCCGGTAATTATCTTTATCCTATTGAACTGGCTAATCAAGCAAAGGCTCTTGCAAAAAAATACGGTATGACCTGTAAAGTATTCGGCCCGAAAGAAATCACCGCCATGAAAATGGGGGCAATGATGGGAGTTGCCAAAGGATCAAAGCAACCACCGCAGTTTATCCACTGGACATATAATGGCGGCCGTCCCGGTGAAAAGCCAATCGTGTTTGTCGGGAAAGGCGTCACATTCGATTCGGGCGGTATTTCGATTAAACCATCCGAAAATATGCACGAAATGAAAAACGATATGACCGGCGCGGCCGTCGTTACCGCTTTGATGATGGCGCTGGGACGAATTAAACCCAAGGTTAATGTCGTGGGAATTTGTCCGTGTGTAGAAAATATGCCTGATGGTATGGCCTATCGCCCGGGCGACGTTCTTACCGCCTCGGATGGACAAACAATCGAGGTAATCAGTACGGATGCCGAAGGGCGGTTAATCCTGGCCGACGCCTTAATCTATGCCGAAAAGCTTCGCCCAAAGGTTATTATCGATATCGCCACTTTAACCGGAGCGGTGATTGTAGGATTGGGCAATCACGCCGCGGGTTTGCTCGGTACTGATGACCATCATATCGGTTTGCTCTATAAAGCCGGGCAGAAAACAGGGGAGAAGGT
The DNA here is from genome assembly GCA_964614835.1 of uncultured Ignavibacteria bacterium. Classification (GTDB taxonomy): domain Bacteria; phylum Zixibacteria; class MSB-5A5; order UBA10806; family 4484-95; genus JAAYTW01. The sequence continues at coordinate 13,678 of CAZTNJ010000039.1, forward strand.
TTGGCAATTGCCGCTTTGGGATGAATACAAAGAACAGATAAAATCCGATGTCGCCGATATGAAAAACTCCGGCGGCCGTCCAGGAGGTACGATTACGGCGGCCTGTTTCTTATCGAAATTCGTCAAGGATACTCCCTGGGCGCATGTCGATATCGCCGGCATGGACAATCAGGATAAGAGCCATCCTTACCAGCCGAAAGGCGGCACAGGATTTGGCGTGCGATTGTTTACGGAGTATATATTGAATCAAGCGAAATAGCTTATTGGGAGTCTTTTAATAAGCGGCCTTTTTAACGAGGGCCGCTTTTTTCATGAATAAATCCGGCATATTTATTGCGTTAAAAGTGGTTAGAATGAAATAAAGTATCCCTCTAATTTGAAAGAAGGGATGATTTTACCGGACTATTGGTAAAGAATATGATTATATCGACATACAATGTGTAAGGCAATTCATACTTAGTGTCAATAGATGATGGAACCAACCATTAGCGCTCAAGCGCCTGTGAGCCCACACTCGCAGGCGCTTTTTATTAATCCGACATAAATATTTAAGGCTATCAGTAATATAATTTAATTTTATTGTTGACTAATTAGTTAATGGGGCCTTAAATAGCATCTTTAAAAGTTAATTAAAGGTTTTGGCGCAATTTGGCGGAGGTAAAAATGCGACGCTACAATTGGAATGCGATTCTGTGCTTGTGTGTGGTGATAATGGTTTTGGGAATTTTAAACTTTTCGAGTTTGTGGGCGCAGAATCCCGCGCCAAATGCCCCTAAAGTAAAAAATCGCGAAGTTAAATATTTTTACGTAAACGGACTGGCGGCATTGGGTTTCGATATCTATAAATCATCCGACATTGACAAGTTGTTTCCGGATGATTTCGATATCCAGTCTATTGGTTTTCCTTTGCAGTATGGAATCCGCGCCGGTTATCGGCATATAGCCCAGTTTGAATATCATGTGTCTACTTCGAAATCACATAATATCGGCACGGTTACAGGCTATGTAAACGGCCAGTGGGTAGGCGAATCGGTATCGATGAAGCTGAAAGCGACCGATATGCTTTTTAAGGTCAATCCGTTTTTCTGGTCATGGTCGCAACACGAAGCTTTGAAACCATCCAAATGTATGTTTGTGATTGTCGGTACCGGCGACGTGACATACAAAGATAAAATCAACGAAGGCTTTGAGGGGTCGGGAATGATTTATGGCCTGGAATACGCCGCAATCGCCAAATACGCGACATTTAGTTTTGGCATGACTTTTCAACAGATTACCTATGATAAAGCCAGATTGTTTAACGAAAATTTCCCTGCCAATTTAAAAGCCAGCCGGTTTATTTTATACTCAAGCCTGGGATTGGGGTACGGGATATAGTATTGCCGGAAAATGCCCCGGCCGTTCGCCGATTTTACAAAGGCACAATTCGCTGGATTGTGCCTTAATTGCTTGACACCAATTTGGGATTATAATACCATAAAATAGTATAACTCCGCGAATGGAGGATGATTTTTTTGTGCGCAGCAAACAGCCTGATCTTAGAGTCCTCGCCTGCTTGTTCTTTAGCCGAATCTGGGGCAAGCTGGGAGGCTCGTAGAGTCATATGACCTTCCGCCCACATAATCGGCAGATGTGGAAATCGTGTGTGACGTTGGTTCCCCGTACAGGACGGTGGACGCGGTACGGCGCGCTCCACGTAGGATTTTTCTGCCAGACCTACCCGCACTTTAAAAATGTGAGTGATTATGAAAATCGCCTTCGTGCAAATCCACCCCGAATTTGGCCGGATCGATAAAAATATCGCGCGCGCCATCGCGCTCATGCGCGCCAAATCAGCGGACCTGTATGTCCTCCCCGAATTGTTCGCCACCGGCTATGTATTTGAATCCCGCGCCGAACTCGAATCGCTGGCCGAACCTGCCGAAACCGGATACACTGCCGTCACTTTAGGCCAATTCGCCCGCGAACTTAACGCCGGCATTGTTTACGGATTCGCCGAAAAAGCCCACGATGGTCTGTTCAATTCTTGCGCATTCGTCGATGGTGTCAACCGGCCAATCATCTATCGTAAGCTTCATTTGTTTTTTAAGGAAAAACAACTTTTCAACCCCGGAAACGGTCAGTTGAAAGTGGTAAATTTTCAAAACGCCAGGCTGGGCATGATGATTTGTTTCGATTGGATATTCCCCGAAGTCTCCCGCAAACTCGCCCTACTGGGGGCGCAGGTAATCTGCCATCCCGCCAACTTGGTAATGCCCTATTGCCAGAACGCCATGACTACCCGGTCAATCGAAAACCGCGTATTCACAATTACCGCTAACCGGATTGGCGCCGAAAATCGGGGCGGCCTGGAATGCAGTTTCACCGGCCAGAGCCAGATCACCGACCCTAAGGGCAACGTTCTCTATCGCGCATCAAAAGATAAAGAAGAGATATTCACTGCCGATATAAATGTTGTAGACGCTGATGATAAAAACGTCAACGAATTAAACAACCTTTGGAAGGATCGTCGAATTGATTTCTAAGCGGCAGGGGATAGGTAGATGAGCGCAAAAAGCAAAATATTAGTAATCGATGATGAACCGGAAATCACCGAAATAATTCAAGCCTTCCTGGTGAACGCCGGTTATATGGTTAAGATCGAGAATTCATCCACCGCCGGTTTGGAAGCCGCGAAAAGCTTCCGGCCCGACTTGATTCTGCTTGATATAATGATGCCGGTTCTCGATGGCTATGAGGTCTGCTCCAGGCTGAAAAAAGACCCGCAAACCATGGGTATCCCGGTACTTTTCTTAACCGGCAAAGACGCCAAAGACGACGCAGGCATGTCGTTCAAGGCGGGCGGCGATTTGTTTATCAAAAAGCCGTTCTCTTGCGAACGACTTCTCAATATGGTTAAGGTCGTTCTGATGTCGGTTACGAAATAAGCCATCGACCAATCGCGTTTTCTAATCGTATTTATTTTCCGCAGTTTATAACTTGACCAATCGGTATTAAAGCATGTATACTCCAAACATGAAAAAGACCGCCGTTTTGTTTTTCCTGATTCTATCGACCATATCGATTTATGCCCAGGATATTCCTCGACCACAGGGTTACGTGAACGATTTCGCGGGTATCCTCGATGGCGGTTCGCGAAACGAAATCACCAGCATGATTGAAGGAATCGAACAAAGTACCGGAGTGGAAATAGCGATCGCGACACTTACCGATTTAGGCGGAATGCCAATAGACCAATTAGCTATCAAATATTACGAATCGTGGGGTATCGGTAAAAAAGGACAAGATAACGGCGTATTAATTCTGGTGGCGGTGAACGACCGCAAAGCCTGGATTCAAACCGGCTATGGAATAGAAGGCGTTCTTCCGGATGGCCTCGTGGGAGAGATAATCCGCAACGAGATGCTGCCCCGATTCAAACAGGGGGATTATCCCGGCGGTATTAAAGCGACAGTCTATAGAGTCGGGAAAGTTGTCGGGGGAGAGCCCGTCAATTATCCAATACAAAAACGTAACCGACCGCAAACCAGTACATGGAAATTGCTGGTATTTATCTTTTTTATTATTATTTCGATGATTGGTAAGGGCAAACGCGGCGGCGGTGGGTCCTCCGGGTCGAATCTAATCTGGTTCCTTCTTGGAAGCGGACTTGGTAGAAGTTCAAGTGGTTGGGGCGGTTCCAGCGGCGGATCGGGGGGATTCGGCGGTTTTGGAGGATTTGGCGGCGGGTCAACCGGCGGCGGCGGCGCGGGCGGAAGCTGGTAGCTTTCTAAATTTTTTTGGAACTTTTATTGTGCGGTGCACGATAAATATGATGGAAGCAGACAAAGCGCAATACAATGAGATTGATAAAACGCTACAAGAATCGTACTTTTTACGATACCGAAAATCGGAAGGTTATCACTATCGATGAAATAGCGCGGCTGGTTAACAGCGGCCTGGAAATCAAAGTTATCGACAACGTGACCGGCAACGATATCACGGTCCAGACGCTGGCCTGGGCGTTGTCAAATAAAAGTGACAATGATTCCAAAAATGACGATAATGTAATTATCCAACTTCTGTTGAAGAGAGGAGCTAATGTCATGGACGTAGCCAAGAAATTAATGCTGGCGGCAATCGGCGCGGTCAATCTGTCCAAAGAGAAGGCCGAAGAGATGATGGATGAACTGGTGAAAAAAGGGGAGATGACCCAGACGGAAAAGGCCGAGGCTATCAAAAAGATGGCCGACAAATTCGACAAGTCGACCGAGAAGATTAAAGATTCGGTCGAGAAGCAGGTCGAATCGGCGATGAACAAATTCAATCTCATTATCAAAATCGATGAGCTGGCCAAGAAGGTGGATGACTTAACCGCCGAAGTCGCCGAACTCAAAAGCAAATTGGGAAATTAGTTGTAGGGGCAAGGCATGCCTTGGCCCCTACGCGAAAAGAGTAGGCTAAATAAAAGATGGCGATTCCTCGTCCCGATATCGGGCTGAAAAATCTAATCCGCTACCGTCAGATTGCGACGGTGTTGATAAAATACGGATTCGGCGAATTCGTCTATCGGATGAATCTGATTTCGCCGTTTCGACCGGGCGCGAAAAAGCCCAGCGAAAAAGCGCTTGGGCAAAGCACTCCGGTGCGTGTGCGTCTGGCTATGCAGGAACTTGGCCCGACGTTCGTGAAACTTGGGCAGGTGCTGTCGACCCGCCCGTTTCTGCTTCCCTATGATTATATAGAGGAATTATCGAAACTGCAGGATCAGGTCGATCCGATGCCGTGGCCGGTGGCGGAAGCTGTCCTAAAGAAAGAGCTCGGCAAAAGTATCGAGGATCATTTCGCGGAATTCGATAGAACTGCCATAGCTTCGGCATCTTTGTCGGAGGTGCACCGCGCGAAATTGAAAGACGGCACGCCGGTGGTGGTGAAAATCCAGCGGGATGGAATCAAGAAAATTATCGACGCCGACATTCGGATACTCAACGATATCGCCGACATGCTGGAACGAAATATTCCCGAAAGTCAGCAGTTCGAACCCAAACGGATAGTTGAGGAATTCGCCCGATCGACATATAAGGAACTGAATTTCACTAATGAAGCCCGCAACACCGAAATTTTCGCCAACAATTTCAAGGATGAGAAAGGGGTCAAAATTCCGCGGATATTCTGGGAATTGACCACCTCCAAAGTGATGACGATGGAGGAGATCGTCGGGATAAAGATATCGCGTATCGAGGAGCTCAAGGCCAGAGGCTGCGACGCCAACCTGATTTGTCAGAATGGTTCGCGACTGTTTTTGAAGATGATTTTCGAGGACGGCTTTTTCCACGCGGACCCTCATCCTGGCAACCTGTTCGTCTGCGATGGCGGCGTAATCGCGCCGGTGGATTACGGCATGATGGGGACGCTGTCGGAAACCCAGATGGATGAGCTATCCGAAATCGTGATGGCGATAATGGGGAAAGACGTGCGGGCGGTAATCAACGTTTTGCAAAACGCGGGGGTGCTTCCCGATGACTGCAATATCCGGTCGCTGGAACAAGAGTTGAGCGAGCTATTGGTGCGCTATTCGGGACAGGAGTTGGCGCGAATCAATTTGCGGCACGCCTCGGAGGAGTTTCTGGGGCTGATTCACGAGTTCAAGATACGGTTTCAGCCTGAGTTCATGTTGTTAGGAAAGGCGCTGGTTACCTATGAGGAAGTGGCGCGGATGCTCAACCCCGGGTTCAACTTTTTCGCCGAGCTGGTGCCGTATGTTAAAAAGCTGGCGCGGCGGAAATACCATCCTAAGAAACTCACCCGCGATTTGCTGGGGATATTAGATGAGCTTCGCTGGTTTCTGGTGGAATCCCCGCGGGAATGGCGGGCGATATCGACGAAACTTCGCAAGGGCGAACTGCAGATTCAGTTTCAGATAAAGGGGCTGGATGTTTTTATCCGCGAGATGGATAGGTCATCGAACCGGCTGTCGTTGTCGCTTCTGGTGGCGGCACTGATTCTGGGCTCATCGATAATAGCCACGATGCAGAAGGGGTATACGGTTTTCAACATTCCGTTATTGGGATTGATAGGATATATTACCGCCGCGATACTGGGAATTCTCTTAGTGATTTCGATATTGCGATCGACGAAGTTGTAGGGATAAAAGTAGGTCGGCCTCCGAGTAAAAGGCGAGAAGGCCGACAGATTTGTTTAGTTATTGTCGGGTTTCTTATTCGTTTCACTCATTCGGAACCCGACCTACAACACCTCGATAATAGCCACGATGCAGAAGGGGTACACGGTTTTCAATATTCCGCTGTTGGGATTGATTGGTTATATAACCGCCGCGATACTGGGAATTCTCTTAGTGATTTCGATATTGAGATCGACGAAGTTGTAGGGATAAAAGTAGGTCGGCCTCCGAATCCGGCAGCTGCCGGACGAGAAGGCCGACAAATCGCTTAAAAGTTTCGTCAGGTCGTAGACTGAAGGGCGTGACCCGCCAGCCTCGCGCGCGAAATATCCCTTGACCTCAAAGACACCGCTTACTATATTAATCGCGTTAAGGGCAGTTGTTCCAG
>CAZTNJ010000040.1:0-5184 GCA_964614835.1 uncultured Ignavibacteria bacterium
CCGATCCGAATCTTGATCAATCGATTTGTCAGGGATATATACTCGATGCTTCCATTACGGAAGCCATTGCTTACGCCAAGCTGGGTTGGGCGGATTCGGCTAATGCCAAAGTTTCCGAAATAATGAACCTGGCAAAAACGATGCGCACAACGGCCGCCACAGGCAACCTAAATTCTACTCAGGGAATTATCGCCTACTATTCCAAGGACTATCCGCTGGCAATCGGAAAATTGGGTTTCGCCAACACAAACGATCCAATCGCGAAATACTATAAGGCATTGGCCTTCGAAGCCGCCGGAAGGACCCAAGATGCCGCCGACGCTTTCAAAATCCTGGCCGCATATAACCGCAACTCGCTAAGCTATGGGATTGTCCGCCCCTGGGCGATGGCGAAGCTTCAGAAAGGATAAAGTCGCGCTGTCATTGAGAATAATTACGCGAGTACTTATATCAGATAAAATTGATCCGGTTTGTTCGCGTAGGGGTTTGGCATGCTAAGCGCCTCGGAATGCAAATTGATCATAGCGGCGTATTGCCAAACGCCCCCAATGGATTAATTTTTTCCGTTTCTCTTTTTCCGAATCGCTTTATCGTACAATTCCAGATATTTAACAGCGGAATTGCTCCAGGAGAAATCTTTCTCCATCCCGCGAGTCATTAATCCGGACCATACCTTTTTATTCTTATAAACTTCCACGGCAAACCTGATCGTATTTAACAACTCCTTGCTATCGTAATTTTTAAATACGAATCCGGTGCCCGTATTCTTGGCTGGATTGCAGTTTTCGATTGTATCCGCCAGGCCTCCGGTTTCGCGCACTATCGGGACGGTACCATATTTAAGGCTGTACAATTGATTCAGGCCGCAAGGTTCATAACGGGATGGCATCAGGAACATATCTGAACCCGCTTCTATGAGATGCGCCAGCGTGTCGTCGAATTTCATATTCACAGAGAGCTTCTTTGGATATTTCTTTGCCAATTCCAAAAATAATTCCTCGTAGACTTTATCGCCTGTTCCGAGAACGACCATTTGAATATCCATATCGAAAATCTGGTCGGCGATTTCAGCTATCAAATCGAATCCCTTTTGACTGGCCATCCGCGATATCATCCCGATTAATGGAACGTCCCGACGCACTAACGGCAATTTGGTTAATTTTTTCAGAGCATTTTTATTTCTGGTTTTGCCATTTGGCTTGGTCGCCGAATAATTCGCGGCGATAAGGGTATCGGTTTCGGGGTTCCAAATGGTATAATCAATACCATTTACGACTCCGAACAAATCATTCGAGCGGGATGCCAATAATCCTTCAAGTCCGGCGCCATACTCTTTCGAACTTTGAATTTCCTTAGCATAACGTTCCGAGACGGTATTAATAATGTCTGAATACTCCAGTCCTACTTTTAGGAAACTGACCTGATTGTAATATTCAAAACTGCTTGCCGGGTAATAAAGCTTTTCGTCGAATCCCAGTTTTTTAAACGATTCCGCCGGGAAAAGCCCTTGATAACCGATATTGTGAACAGTAATGATTGTCGCGCTATCCGCGAAAAAGCCGTTGCCATAATTCTGGCATTTTATATATGCCGGAATCAGCCCGCTCTGCCAATCATTGCAGTTGATCACATCCGGTTTGAATTCCAGGGCTATCATTGATTCCAGGACAGCCTTAGAAAAAGCGCTGAACCTGATATCGTTATCTTCCCAGTCTTTACCTGTCTCTGGCGATACATAGAGCCCGGCGCGATTGAAATAGGTATTTATCCTTATAAAATAGAAATCACAATCCGAATCGGCCAGCCGGCAGTGGTATAAATCGAATGATTCTTTTTTGCCGTCGACCTCTATTGACAAAGACTCTCTAACGCATGAAATCTGAAATTTCTCTTTATCAATTTGCGAATATAGCGGCATGAACACTTTTACCGAGTGACCCAGTTTTGTCAGCGCTTTCGGAAGCGCTCCCGCGACATCGGCCAAACCGCCGGTTTTGGCAAAAGGTACAACTTCAGGCGAAATATAACAAATCTTCAAATTAGACATATCTCCCTCCGAAACAAGCAAGGCGATTAACTATCAATCAAGTTTGATTTCACTTAAATACTTTGCGGCATCTTCGGGAATTGTTGGGTTGATATAAAAACCCGAACCCCATTCGAAACCAGCCACTTTCGTTAACTTGGGAATGATTTCGACATGCCAGTGATATTCTTTCGAATCGCGGCTATCCAAAGGCGCGGTATGGAACATCACATTATATGGCGGACGATTTAGGGCTTTGGCCAAACGGGCCAGAGTCTCTTTAAATATCGCGGCAAACTGGGGAATCTGTTCGGATTTAATATATTCAAAACAAGAATCGTGATAGCGAGGCATTAACCAGGTTTCGAATGGAAAACGCGAGGCGAATGGCTCAATAGCGACAAACAAATCGTTCTGCGCGATTACTCGTACTTTCTCATGAAGTTCCTGCTTGATAATATCGCAGAATATGCAGCGTTCTTTATAATTATAGTATTGCTTGGCGCCTTCTAATTCCTCTATTACCCGCTTCGGTAAAATCGGCGTCGCTATCAACTGCGAATGGGCATGCTCCAAAGATGCGCCCGCCGCTTCCCCTTCATTTTTAAAAATCAGGATATATTTGAACCGTGGGTCTTTTTTTAAATCAAGCACTCTTTCCCGAAAAGCCCAAATCACTTTTTCAATTTGCGGTAATTCAAGATCGACTAAGTCTTTTGTGTGATCGGGAGTCTCGATAATAACCTCATGCGCCCCGATTCCGTTCATCTTATCGTAGATTCCTTCGCCCTCGCGATTGATATCCCCCTCAATTCGCAATGCCGGAAATTTATTCGGCACCACCCTGATAGACCATCCGGGGGAATTGGGCTTGGAACCGTTATCTCTAACTGAGTAAATTTCCGGAGGCGTCGAGTTTTCATTGGATGGACAAAATGGGCAAATCTTTGATTCTTTGGCTTTTGTGATGCTCGGAAAATCGGTCGGTCGCTTGCCCCTCTCCGTCGAAATTATCACCCATCTGCCAACAATCGGATCCTTTCTTAACTCAGGCAAGCTTCCCTCCTCTATCTGAATACTCAACAAGGCTCGCTGTTAACATATCGCTATTCCACATCATTTATCGTCATAACTCCGATTAAAATTAAATCATGTTAATCTGTTTTGTTAAAAATGGAGTTAGCATTTCTCTATATGTTCTCCTGAATTCTCGCGAATAAAGCCTTCTGGTCATCGCTAAAATCCTGCCCACGCCTGCTCATGGCCGATTCGGCAATTTCCATGGCTTTTTCAAGCCTAAACGGGGTTAAGTTTCCAGGTGTGCCCCAGGAAAAGTTCTTTATTTCGCGCTCAGTGAATAAGGTGCCCCCATACAAATTACAGCAAAACCCTATTACCAATCCTGTATTGAACAATGTCCCGATGCCGGTTTTCGTGTGGTCGCCAATAAAACTGCCGACTTTTAGTGATTTCGTATTTATCTCTTTACCATTAAGGGTAACCTTCACCGGTGAATAGATATTCTTCAAATCAGAATTGGTCGTCATTGCTCCAAGATTCACCCATTCCCCTATATAGGCGTGACCAATAAACCCTTCATGGCATTTATTGGAATATCCTAAAATTATTGACTCTTCCAATTCGCCACCCACCTTACATACCGGCCCCAGACTGCATCCTTCGCGGATAATCCCCCCCATCACACGACTCCCCTTGCCTATATACGATGGTCCCTGGATCACTGACCGCGGTTCTATAACCGCCTTCTCGTCGATAACTATTGGGCCTAATGCGTCATCCAAGTAAGCGCCTTTGGCAATCTGGGCTGATTTATGGATAAAAATCCCTCTATGATTTTTGCCTTTTGGAGCGATCTTCCAGCCGGCCCCTTTCGCTATCAATGGACAATCATACGCTATCATCGCGGCATTGTCGTTGACCAAATCCCAGAGATAGTTGTAAAAAACCGCGTCGATTTCAACCTTAATCACATCGATATCTAAATTAATCATCTTAGCTGGTAGCTCCAAGATTGAGTCACCCAGCCCAAGCGCGGTTGCTTTTGATAAATTCGCGCCGACAAACCGGTTTTCGTTGAATAAACTGGTATCCACTTTAGCCGATACAAACTCATCAAGATGTTTATTCTCAAGTTTGACCGCCGCATTAATTAAAATAACCCTTTCGCCATCTATCGCAATCCGATTTACTGGCAAACCGTAACGCTTCCGGGTCAATTTGGCCAGATAATCTCGGCAGACCAGAATAGTCTGAACCGGTTTCAGTAATTTTTGCAGCCTCTCAATTGGATTGAGGCAGCCCCTTAATAAATCGAAAACAGGATGAGCCTGGCTGATTGGGTAAAAACCCGAATTGTAATTATCCTCAAATACAATAAGCGTGATTTTCTTTGCCATAAATTCAATGCCTGCCTTTGTCGGATTTTACAAGCGGTCAGTATTCATCTCAAGAGAACGATACTTTTGGCGGTTCTTTTTTTTCGGCAACCACTTCATAAAATTGCCGCGGCGTATGTCCAAAAGTCGAGGCGAATAAATTCGCCGGGAACACCTGTTGTTTGGTGTTGTAATTTCTTACCGAATCGTTGTAATATGATCTCGTTTGCACCAACTCCGATTCAACCTGCGATAATTGGGACTGCAATTCCCGAAAATTCTGATCAGCTTTCAAGTTGGGATAATTTTCCGCTACCGCGAACAGGCTTTTCAAAGCCCCCGTGATCGCGTTATCCGCTACGAATTTTTCGGCGGCGCTATTGGCGTTCATCAAGGCCGAACGCGAGGCTGTAACATTTTCCAGAACCCCTTTTTCATGAGCGGCATAACCTTTGACAGTCTCAACCAGGTTAGGAATCAAATCGGCTCTTTTAGTCAGAAGAACATCTATCTGGCTATAGGCGGCATCGACGTTATTTCTAGCGCCAACCAGCCCATTGAATATCGCCACAAGAATAAATATCGGGACGCCGAAAACGACCAGTAAAAACAGAATTAATACAAACATATTTATCTACCCCTGTTTAAGAGTTCTTCTGAATTTTTCAAGTTTACCGGAAAAAAGTTTTTATTTAAAACAATTTATTTGCCCCCCAGGTTTGCGGAATTTTTGGGCCCGGGTTAACCATTTGGAAAAAAACC
>CAZTNJ010000040.1:5194-19337 GCA_964614835.1 uncultured Ignavibacteria bacterium
CAAGTTTTCCGGCAACAAGGTTATTATTTAGACCAATTATTTGCGCCGCCAGGATTGCGGCATTCTTGGCGCCGGGTTTACCGATTGCGACAACTCCGACCGGTATTCCGGCTGGCATTTGCACCATCGATAACATGGCGTCAATTCCATTAAGATTAGATCCCGGCATGGGCACCCCGATTACCGGCAAATTCGTATGGCTTGCGATAACCCCCGGAAGCGCGGCCGCCATTCCCGCCGCGGCAATAATCGCTTGATACCCTTTTTTACTTGCCTCTCTAGCCAATTTGGCGGTCTTTTCGGGATTGCGATGCGCCGATGATATTTCCAGATTATATCCGATACCGAATTCCTCGAGAAGCCCAAGGCATTCCTTCATTATCTCGGCATCTGATTTACTTCCGATAATAACCAGAACCAGAGGTTTCGTCCTCATCCAAAATTCCCCACTCTGTTTGTGGCCCTCCAGCCGATATCTTTGCGATAATAAGCGTTTTCAAAATTGATTTTTTCGGTATTCCGGTAAGCATTTCTTAACGCATCTTTTAATCCCGAGCCAATACCGGTCACGTTTAAAACTCGCCCGCCATTGGTTATAAAGTCTTTATCGCGCCTTTTTGTTCCGGCATGGAACACCACGCACTCGGATGGATTAATCTGATCCAACCCTTTTATCACCTTTCCCATCTGGTAGTTTTCGGGGTATCCACCCGATGCCAGAACTACTGTCGCGGTGGCTTTTTCCGCCCACTTAATTTCATCTACATTTAGATACCCTTCAGTGATATTTACGAATATTTCGACTAGGTCGCTGTCGAGAAGCGGCAATACCGCTTGGGTTTCCGGATCCCCGAAACGGCAATTATACTCAAGCACTTTGACCCCGCGCGTGGTCAGCATCAAACCGACATAGAGCACCCCTTTATAAGTTCGCCCTTCCGAGGCCAATCCCTGTACTGTCGGTTCAAGGATTTCATCATAAATCAACCGCATTGTCTTGGAATCAATCAGGCTGGTCGGCGCGTAGGCTCCCATCCCCCCCGTATTGGGGCCCTTGTCGCCATCGAATATCCTTTTATGGTCTTGCGATGATACCATTGGGACAACATTTTTACCATCGGTGAATGCCATCACCGTGACCTCTTCACCCTGAAGAAATTCCTCGATAACAAGCTTAAGGCCGGCGCTGCCAAAAACCTTTTGAACCATGATTTTTTCCACAGTCGCGCAAGCTTCATCGGGATTGTTGCAGATAATGGCTCCTTTGCCTGCGGCTAACCCATCCGCTTTAACCACAAGCGGATAGCCAGCCTCTTTAACAAAATCAAGGGCCTCGAAATGCTCGGCGAAAATCCTGAAACTTGCCGTCGGTATATGATATTTTTGCATGAAATCTTTAGCAAATGCCTTACTACCCTCAATAACCGATGCTTTCTTTGATGGGCCGAAAATCTTTAGCCCCCGGCTTTCGAACTCATCCACAATCCCAAGCGTAAGGGGCAATTCCGGTCCCACAACCGTAAGATCGATTCCTCGATTTTGAGCGAAATCAGCCAGGCCTTTTAAATCATCGATGGTAATATCGGCACATTCAGCTATTGTGCCTATTCCGGCATTTCCCGGAGCCGCATATATTTTCTCAACCTCTTTTGATTGGGAAAGCTTCCAGCAAATAGCATGCTCTCGTCCCCCCTTTCCCACAACCAGTATTTTCATCTTTATCCCCTTCTCATAGCTAAGATAAATACATGTTTGTCTTCTATTTAGCAAGCACTTTTTATCAATGATTTCGGATCGATATGATGTTTGGGCCAAAAATTAAAAACGGAAATAATTTGACCAGAGATAAAATCGGACGTATAATAACAAAACCAGGTATTTTTCGCAGCAATTTGGCCTCTTTTTGGAATAACTCGTTACCAAAATAGACCGAATAAAGTCAATTCCTGGTAATTGTTAATTTGAGATTTTCAGGAACACTAAAACGGACTTTCAGTAAAATATGACAATGCAGCTGACAGCTAACAAATCCATTACCGAATTTACGAGACTTATCGGCAACACGCCGATGGTTCAACTTAAAAAAATCGCGGCCAATTCGCCCGCCAAGATATTTGGCAAATTAGAGATGTATAATCCGGGCGGCTCAATTAAAGACCGGCTGGCTCTATCCCTTATCGAATCCGCGGAACGCCTGGGGCAGTTGAAACCCGGTGGAACTGTAATCGAAGTCACCTCCGGCAACACAGGAATCGCTGTGGCGATGATATGCGCCCTTAAAAATTACCGGGCAATCATCGTTATGAGCGATAAAAATTCAGAAGAAAAACAAAACATGATGCGTTTATATGGCGCCGAACTTGTGCTCACTCCGCATACTGTGGGACCATCAGATCCAAGATCAAATTATAGCGTCGCCGAAAAATTGGCCAAAGAGATTCCTGATAGTATTTATCTGGATCAGTATAACAATCCGGCTAATATCGACTGCCACTATCTCACTACCGCCCCGGAAATCTGGGAACAGCTTGGCGGCGATATCGATTGCGTGGTCGCCGGGGCCGGCACTGGAGGCACTATTTCAGGAATTGGGCGATTTTTTAAAGAAAAAAGCCCATCTACCAAAATAATCGCGGTCGACCCGGAAGGCTCGATGTTAACTCACCAATTTAGAACCGGCCAGATTATCGAAGGCCATCATTATCAGGTCGAAGGTATTGGTAGCGATAAACCTGTCAAAGCCCTCGATATGAGCGTCCTGGATGACATGATTATGGTCAGCGATAAGGAATCGTTCCTGCTTGGCCGTGATATCGCCCGCCAGGAGGGTATCTTCTGCGGCGGTTCCAGCGGCTCGGTACTGGCCGCCGCTTATGTCGCAATTGAAAAGTATAAGATCCGGGGTAATGTAGTTGTAATCTTGGCTGATTCTGGCAATCGTTATCTATCTAAGATGTACTCCGATCAATGGATGAAAAAAATGGGATACTTATAATCTTTATTCCGATAAACCGTTATTTAGTAAAGGAGATATACGAAATGAACCATAAAGTTATCGCCATATGTAGAATAATTTTTCTTTTTACCGGCTCATTGCTTTTGGCGGGTGAACAGATTTCGGGGCAACCCGGGACATCTACTGCTCCGCTCCCGGATTCCGCGCCAAGGGTTATTTATCAGACCACCCAGCCAGCTAAAGAAATTCCCTTCACAAAAGACCGCAACAAATTTGATGAACCGGATTGGAATTTCGGATCGATTCAAAAAGGCGCGGAAGTATCGCATAATTACTGGTTTTCCAACAATGGTACTGAAGATCTTATTATCACAAAAATCAGACCGGCTTGCGGTTGTACCACCACCAAATCAAAAGGCATCACGGTTCCGCCCGGTGGTCGAGGCTTTATCGATATATCATTTAATTCGGGCAAATTCAATAATGTAATCACCAAAGGCATCACGGTTGAGACCAACGATGCCCTTAATCCCTATCTGGAACTTCGGTTCACCGCCACAATCAATAATCCGCTGCAAATTTTGGAGACCGCACCTTTGGAAGCTAATTTCAAATCCGTGTTAAAAGGCCAGCCCGCCGAGATGATTCTTAAGCTTAAAAATGTCGATTCAACCCAATCAAAGATAGACTTTGTTGAAATACCCGATGTTAATTTGATCAAGATTTCTCACAGTAAATTGACTTTAAAACCTCAAGGAACCGCCGAAATTAAATTCGATCTGAATACATCAAATATCCCTCTCGGGCCGTTTGTTTCATCGCTTACTATCGAAGCGCAGGGCAAACCGGAATCGCGCGTAACAATCCCGATAATAGGAACGATAGTTGACCAACTTCCAGCAACACCCGAAAGTTCAATAAAATAATTTCAGATATAACGAAAAGAAAATGGCCGGGAACTCCACTGGAGTCTCCGGCCATTAATTTCATCGGTTAATTACTACTTGATGCTTTCTAATTGCGAGGCGAGCTTGTTTTTAATATCGTTTTCGATATCGATAGCCTTGGAGTGGCTGAAAAAATTCAGGGTGTCGATTGACGATATATGAGATAATTCTTCAAGCACAAGAGATATCCGCTTGATTGATTTTTGAATCGAATCTATATACGCCGGCAAATTGGAATTTATCTTATTCACATCTTTTTGCGTATGAAGTAAATTCAGCATCTCGCACTTTCCCTGTATATTCATGGTAGAATTATTGATATAGTGTGACAGCGTGGCCAGCGCTATTTTAAGCGATTCCAGGGTTCCTTCCATGCGCTCTTCAATTATAATCTCTTTGCTTAATTCACGCCGTTCTTTGAATAATGCCGCCAGGTCAAGATATATCGTAAATAATTCGGCATTGCTCCGCGATAGTATCTCCACCGCATCGCCGATATCCATATCCATCGTGACCGCCGATGACGCTGCGTCTATGGCGATTTGTTTGTGTACTTTCATAAGCGTATCGGAATTTATTTTTAGGTCGCCTGAAAGTATGTTTAATAAATGCAATTTTTGTTCGGCGTTTGATCTCGTTTTCAACTCATCAAATGGCACGGATGCGATACAATTGGCAAGTGCCACAATTTTCGCCACATCCGACATCGCCGCGATTTCATTATCGTTGGTCGGGTGATGCATGGTTATCGATTCGCTGATTATCGGCGGCATATTCCAGTAATTGGTTAGGTATCCGCCGATTTCCTGATGCTCAACCCCGAATATCTCGATTTCGGCTTTAGTTAGGGCCTTTCCCTTTGACGCTAACTGAAGAACCTTCAGATATTCATCCGGAAATTCGCGCTCCAATAAAATAATACCTACATCATGAAGAATTCCGGCGACATATGCTTCCTCGGGCATTTTATATCCAATCGCCACAGCCAGGTTTTTTGAGGCGGAAGCAACTTCCAAAAAGTGCGTCCAGAGCTGTTTGATATTTATCTTGCTCTTTTCGCGCTGGGTGTTTAACTGGTTGAGCACGGTAATAGATAGTATAAAATACTTGACCGCGTTTATACCCATCACCATCACGGCCTGATTTACCGTGGTTATCTTTTTATAATAAGCGTAAAACGATGAATTGGCCATCCGCAAAACCCGCGCCGTTAAGCCGGGGTCCTTTAGGATTACCTCCGATAATTCCCTCGCCGATGAGTCGGGCGAATTGATTAAATCAAGCACCGACTGTAATATGGTTGGAGGGGTAGTTAATTCCTTAATCTTGTTGATTTTTGTCAAAACAGTTTTTTTATCCATAGCACTTATTTAATCGACTACTGAATCGGCTTCTTTAACTAAAGAACGGGATATTTCATAATTTTTTAAAAATTTTCTTGGAAAGCGCGCCTAACCCTACCATATTACGATATGAAAATCGGGCTTAATATTTATGGTAAAATATACCCAACATATTAAGATTGTAAATTGAAAATTCACTCCAATTGCTAACCTATTAATTATTCTAATTGTCCGATAATAATCATAACTGAGTTGAGAGTATGCCAATATCGATTTTTGTAATAATAGCCGTATTCTTCGCCATCGCCGTACGCCAATTTGGCCAGTTTCGCCTCCCCATATGGCTGATAATGCTCGCTGGGGCAACTACGGTGTTGCTAACCGGCCAAATAACCACTCACGATGCTATCAAATCCATTAACATCGATGTTATTGTCTTCTTGCTGGGCATGTTCATAACTGGTCGAGCCCTTGAAGAAAGTGGTTACCTGGAGCATCTATCGGCAAGGTTTTTCCGCGGGACAAAATCAGTCGATTCGCTAATATTAAAAATAATTTTCGGATTTGGACTGGCTTCGGCTGTTCTGATGAACGATACGGTGGCCATCATTGGCACCCCGATAATACTCTATCTGGCCAAACGCCATACAATCGAAGCCCGATTGTTACTGCTGGCATTAGCGTACGCAATTACCCTTGGAAGCGTAATCAGTCCGATAGGAAATCCGCAAAATTTACTTATCGCATTAAATAGTGGAATAAACAGCCCGTTTATAACATTTGTACTATATTTATTATTACCAACTGTAGTCAATATGATTTTAGCCTGGCTTGTCCTGAAATACTATTATCGCGGACATTTCCGCAAACTTCCAAAAACCAAAACTGCCGAATCAATAAAAGACCCGCACTTAATTAAGCTTGCCCGGTTTTCCCTTATACTGATACTCGCGATGATCACCGCGAAAATAATATTCTCGCTCTTAAACGTACAAGGCGAGCTGAAGCTTACTTATATCGCGATTATGGCGGCGGCTCCCATAGTATTTTTAAGCCCCAAAAGATTAAAAATAATTAAGACTATTGACTGGTCAACATTAATATTCTTCGCGGCCATGTTCGTCGTGATGGCCGCCGTATGGGATTCCGGTTATATTCAACTGTTCTTGCTTGAACGCTCAATTGATTTAAATTCAAGTATCGGAATTCTTCTTTTTAGCGTTCTGGCAAGTCAAATCATTTCAAATGTCCCCCTGGTAGCGCTTATCTTACCGATACTTTTACAGAACAAAGCCGGGCTCGTCAACCTGATGGCGCTGGCATCAGGAAGCACAATTGCAGGCAATTTCCTGATTCTTGGAGCTGCCAGTAATGTGATTATTATTCAAAATGCCGAAAACCGGTCAAATCACACATTAACATTTTTAGAATTTGCCCGGGTAGGAATCCCTCTTACTATAATAAACATACTTGTTTATTGGGCTGCGTTTAAAATCGCTGCGTATTTTTGAAAATTTCATGAATTCTGGTTTCAATTAACTGTCTGTCGCGGAAATTTCTAAGGGTGTCTGAATAAAGCCTGTTTTCTCATCCCCTTTCGCCAAAGATTCCACCGGCAAAGTTAGCACAAAGACTGTCCTCCGGGATTTATCGCTGGTCACCTCAATTGTCCCGTTATGAGCCGCTATTATCTTTTTTACAAGCGCCAATCCAAGGCCAGTTCCTGTCTCTTTTGTGGTAAAAAACGGGTCAAATATTTTAGGAATCGCGGCAGAAGGGATGCCAACGCCCGTGTCGCTTATAGAGATTTGAATCTTATTTTCTTCATGCAAATGCTCGATTATCAATTCTATTATTCCCGATTCAGAAATCGCCTGGCAGGCATTGATAATCAGATTAGATAACGCGGTTTTTATTAATACGGGATCGCCGTAATATTCCGGAATTTCGCCTTTTTTTTCGATTCGAAAGTCTATGGATTTTCCCTCGCGTTGATCTTCGCTTAATTTCACGCACTCCCTGGCAACCGATTCAATATCAAACGCTATGGGACTTAGATTCAGCGGCCGCGCGAAATTTAAGAAACGGCTTAGCATCGCTTCAGTTGCCATCGATTCGGCTATTACAGTATCTACAATATCAACCGCTTTGGCATCGGGCAGAGACATTTTTTTTAGAAGCTTGCCGAATCCCAATATGGCCGCCACTGAATTACGCAATTCATGGGCCAGCCCGGCCGACATTTCTCCCAATGCTGCCATTTTTTCCCTATAGTCCGCCATTTCCTGAAGTTTTTTTATCCGCGTTAGATCGGTTAACAAGACGGCTGCTCCGACCATGTTCCCTTCATCATCGGTTATTTGCGAAGACGTCAGCCCTATCCAGAGAGATGTTCCATCTTCTCGGCCAATTTCGAATTCTTGACGCGAATATGTTTTGCCGGTAATAGCGTCGCGTAGTACTTGTGAAATTTTATGTCTTTTCCCGAACACTTCATTCAGATGTTTGCCCTGCGCCGCCGATTCAACAAATCCGGTGATTGCTGTAGCCGAACGATTAAGCCGCGTGATAATTCCCTGATTATCGCAAATGATTACCCCGGAAGAGATACTGCCTAAAATGTACTCATTGTACCGGGCCAGCGAGTCCGCCCGCTTCTCCGAATTATGATACATCGCCTGAAGGATCGCTTCCTTTTCCTTCAATTCTTGAATCACCGCCTGGAATAATTTAACAGCGTATTCGACCCCATCTCTCTCGTTATAATCCTTTAACGAGATATTAAGATCAATCGCTTCTTTTTTGATTCTGCGATAAGGATTCATCACCGAACGGAAAAAGAGAAACGCAACCACTATACTGGCAATCAGACCTAGCGAGCGAAAAATCAGGTCCAAGAAGGCCATTTGCCTAAGTCCCGCTTCCTCCCTGTTTATGCCCGCAATCCTGACCTGGTAAGCCAGTAACCCCTGTTTGTTCCGAATAGAAATGTCTCTTGTGGATGGGGCCAGAGATGATTGATTACCAAGCTTATTTGTCGCAACCCCTACAGCGATAAGCCTGTTGCCGACGCTATCGGTTATCTCAATCCTATCCGCGCCCGATAATACTCGAATATCATTAAGAAATGACGATCCGGGCAGTTTATAATTGTCAAGTAAGATTTGATTCTCTATCAACTCGGCGGAAAGGTCTAATTTCGTTGAAAAGCCTTCCCTTTGGGCTTGCCTGACTTTTTTGAGCGAATAGGCCGATATGAGATTCAGCGACAAAAGAAATGCAATCAACAAAACCAATGAGATTTTTATCTCGATCTCGTAGCTGATAAAAGGCGCTTTTTTAAAGTGTCTCACATAATGGATATCGGCAGAATGGGGCTTGAGTAAAACGATTTAAAAACCGACCAATTTTAAATAAGCGGCTATCAGCTGATGTCCCCAGTAGAACGTTATCAATCCGGCGGTCACCAGAAAAGGTCCAAAAGGAACGGTATGGGCAGCCTGTTTATCCTTGGCTAGCGCCAAGTTTGTCAGGCCGATTATTGTGCCCAATAATGATGCCAGGCATAAAACTAAGAATATTCCTTTCCAGCCCACAAAAGCCCCAAGCATCGCCGCTAACTTAACATCCCCGCCGCCCATGCTTTCTTTCTTGAAAATCCTGTCGCCAAGTTCTGCGATGACTAAAAACAACAAACCCCCGGCGAGAATACCGATACCCGATTGAAGCGGTCCAATGGTCAATCCCGGGACAAAACTTACGCCAAATCCGATAATGATTCCTGAGATAGACAAAGAATCGGGGATAATCTTAAAATCGTAGTCGATTAAAAATGTGATTAGAAACACGGTGGAAAGATATATCGAAACTAAAAACAAACCGGGATTTTGTGCTTTATATATGCAGATGTAATAGGCCAATACATAAAGCAAACCGTTAGTTATTTCCGTCAGCGGATAACGCCAACTAATCGGCTTACCGCAGTTACGGCATTTTCCACCTAAAATTAAAAAACTTAAAACTGGGATATTGTCATAGGCTTTTACGGGTGCGTCGCAGGATGGGCATTTGGAGCGCGGCCTGATAATCGAAAGATTACGCGGAACCCGATATATAACAACATTAGCGAAACTTCCAATGATCAATCCTGCGATAAACGCGCAGGCGCCCAGTATTATCTGCATATCGGAAATTAACTAATTTCAGGTATGACTGTAAACAAAAAAAGGGGACCCGCAAAGGTCCCCCCGATATTCCCTAAAGATCCGGGCTATATAGCGTCGTTAGAGGTACAGACCAACGTGCCGGTCTCATTGATAGTCCAGACATCGTTGGCCGCGTCATCGTCAAGGTTGGCTGTGGCCGTACAGGTAAAGGTGTTAGCCGCGGCAACCATCACGTAGGTATAACGGGCGGTGGTCTGTATTTCCACGCCAATTTGGGCGAATGCGTTCGGAGCTGCCGCGCTGGCGGTTACGCCATTCAAACAGTAGGAATCGAATTCCTGCCTGTATGAATGCTGCATAGTATAAATCTGTTTTAAAAGCTGCTTGGCTTCCGATTGTTTGGCTTTGGTGGTCGAGCGCATGAAACGCGGGATAGCCAATGCCGCCAAGATACCGATGATCACGACCACAATCATCAATTCGATTAGCGTAAAACCTTTGTTCGATTTGTGGGCTTTCGTTGACATTTCTTACTCTCCTGTTTTAGTTAAAATGATATTCGGCTAATTATATAGCGTCGTTGGATGTGCAGACCAACGTGCCGGTCTCATTGATAGTCCAGACATCGTTGGCCGCGTCATCGTCAAGGTTGGCTGTGGCCGTACAGGTAAAGGTGTTAGCCGCGGCAACCATCACGTAGGTATAACGGGCGGTGGTCTGTATTTCCACGCCAATTTGGGCGAATGCGTTCGGAGCTGCCGCGCTGGCGGTTACGCCATTCAAACAGTAGGAATCGAATTCCTGCCTGTATGAATGCTGCATAGTATAAATCTGTTTTAAAAGCTGTTTGGCTTCCGATTGTTTGGCTTTGGTGGTTGAGCGCATAAAACGCGGGATAGCCAATGCCGCCAAAATGCCAATAATCACGACCACAATCATCAATTCGATTAACGTAAAACCTTTGTTCGATTTGTGGGTTTGCGTTGACATTTCTTACCTCTCTTGTTTTAGGTTTATTGTTCTCTTATTTCTGTTATCGTTTTGATTAGCTCTTACTTTAGCCCGTCTAAATTTATTTTTGTTTCAGCTACTTACTAATGTTACAAAATCCATGCCGCCAGCCAAAATACGCCTTTGTGGCCAGTTAATGCTTTATGGCACTTGGTCTTTGAATTTTTGTATTGTTTTCTGCAACTCGCTCCATCGTAATCCATCTGAATTTGAGACATTGCATTTTGCGAAATGCATATATTAACCTTTTATATTATGGATATATTATTATATTATGGAAATTTATTATTATAGACTATTTGCAACTTAATACATGCCCCGAATATAAACAATCAGTTTCTGGAATCATCAATGACACAGGTTAGCGTGCCTGTATCGTCGATTGTCCAGGTATCAATCGTGGCATCATCATCGAGATTGGCCGTGGCGGTGCAGGTAAAGTTGACGCCGTTCACGGCCATGGTGTAATCATATCGAGCCGTTGAAATTATCTCGATTGCCAAAGGCGCGAAAGCAAGCGGATTACCGGCATTGGCAATCTGGCCATTGCGACAATAGGCGTCATTTTCGACAAAATATGCCTTTTGCATCGTATGCACTTGTTTCAGAATTCCCTTAGCCTCCGATTGTTTGGCCTTAGTCGCCGCTCTCATGAAACGGGGAATCGCCAGGGCAGCGAGAATCCCGATTATCACAACTACAATCATCAATTCTATGAGTGTAAAGCCTTTATTTTGTCTTTTCATCTTTCCCGCCTTCTTTTCGGGATCATTTATTTTTGGGCTAATGCCGCTATTCTTTCTATTTCACTACGATACTTCAGCGCCATTTCGGTTTGACCGACCGCATTGAAGTAACCGTATCTATTATCCAAAATCAGCGCCATGCTCTTTAACAGTTCATAATCCATGCCAGAACTGATACAATTCGTAATATTCTTCAGATCGCCATCTACAAACCCGTCTTTATCGATTTTATCCCAATCGGTTGCCTGATTACTAAATTTCATCATCAACCCTGATGGCATCAAATAATTCCTGACAGGAGCCGATTGGGCGTCGTATTCAATATAAATTTCGGAACTATCTTTATATAAATTAATTAGGCTTAGATAAAATGAATTCGCGTCCATCCGCTGAACATCTCGTCGTTGCAATTTGCAACGTCTGGCGATATCCTCCCTATACCATTTCTGGCCGAACAAATAAACGTTAGTCACTATAATATCTTTTCTTTCGCCATATATATGCTGTAAAGCCTTTACAATGAAATAACTATTATATGAAGAGGTTACCACCAGGGAGCCTTGAGAGCAGTTTTCCACGATCGATTCGGCCAGTATTTTTGCCGAATAATTACCCGAAAGATCAGCCCAGCCATAGTTTGTGATAGCCGGGATCGCGATGGCAATCACTAAAATAATCGCAACCGGATAAATCGCGAATTTCGATTGAATTTTATCCGTAACCGACAGCAATCCAATCAACGAAAAAATAACCGCGCAGATTAACGATACTAACAGATATCCGTGAATATCGGCATTCTCATAATAGGAATATTCATTAAATATGGTGGAGAATAGATTAAACATAATACACATGATTAAAAACACCGAAATCAGCCGATTATACTTCCAGCCTGAATAAATGCCGATTATCGCCAGTATCGTCAGGACTGGGCCAAGTTGCCGATAAAGCAGAGATAAATTGAATAACAGATTTGAACCAAGGTGGCTTGGCGAAAATGCCGATATCGGCGTACTAAAACCTTTTCCCGAAACAACCGCGATTAATGCGGTCAGATTATTCGGATTACCCCAGTTTAAATCGGGAGATTTCATTGCCAGCGCGATTAAGTAACCGTACAGAGTTACCGGTACGATAAATGCCGCGATACTCGTCAGGATAACTTTACCATCCAATCGCAATCGAAACGCCAAATATATAAATGCCGGCAAAATCAGAATTGAAGTCAGATGATGATTCGCGATTCCCATCCCTAAAAACAATGAGGCCAGAATAAATCTTTTACCCCTAAATTGAATCCTGCCGGTATCGACAATTAAATCGCTTATCAAATAGAGCGCGATCATGAAAAGAAGCAGATTCAACGAATATACTTCCGTCCTCGTGGCTTGCGCGGCCATCGAGGCCGTCATCGCTATAGCGACGCTCCCCCCTATCGAAAAAACCCGTACAAGTCCTTTGTTTGAGGAAAAGGCGCCGGTCCATATACGGCTTACTATAAATACAAGAGCAATCGATCCCGCCCCGCATACTGCCGAAAATAACCCTGAAGCGAATCCAGTATCGTATGGAATTATCAAACAAAATACTTTTGCCAGTATGAGATATAGCGGAAAGCCGGGCGGATGAGGTATCCCGCCGGAAGCTATGGCGGCCGCCAGTTCGGCGCTATCCCAGAAATAAAATGTCGGGCAAACCTGCCGCCAATAAAATCCTAAGGCGATAAAAAAAATAGCTATCGCGATAAAATAGTCGAGATACCTCTTCACATTTAATTCATCGGATTATCTTGCGAATACTCAATAAAATAAAAAGGCCAAGAATATATATTCCTGGCCTTTATTTAAGTCCGGCAGATATTACCTCCGGCGAATCGAATCCGGAGCCGAAAATTGGGATGATTGCCCGCCCAGGTCAAATACTTTTAACCAGTAATAAAACACACGGGTCGTATCGACATTATTCTTTACGATATCGTAGCTTAAATCGTTGCGGTCATATTTATACGAGATGGGACGCGCGGTGCCGGTTACTGGAGTTGTATTTTCGTAAAGAACATAGTTGGCGAAATCAGGAATTTCCGAACGTGACCAGCCGAGCGTTGCGGTTAAGTTCGTAACATGCTGTACCGTATCACGCACATAGCTGACGTTGCTGATAAAGCACGACAAAATAGGCGGTTGGGCATTCTTTAAATTAACCCGAATCGTATCCGAATCGCTGGAATCTCCATACACGCTGGTGAATCTGACCATGTAATAAACCGGCTGTGTTATCGTGTCGGGTAGATTGGCCAATCCGATGCTGTCAGTATAGGATGATGTCGTTGATGTCGTAATATTGGCAATCAGCGTATCAACCGCCGCGGAACCCCGGCGACGGTATATCCGATAGCTCTGGAAATCCTCCGAACGAGTCGCAGTCCAGGTTATGTTAACCGTCTGATATTGATCAAGCGGTTGAATCACCGGGAAAAGGTTTACCGGCTCCGCGAATGCCATCGTTATTGAATCGGTCGCTTGCACCGCCACACTGTCCTGGTTCTGATCGCGGAAACGAGCATAAAAAATAACCAGATCGCCATTTTCAATTGGTTTGGCAATATGCCAGTTTCTTGACCCCGAAAAGGTCTCCCATTGCGCGCCAGAGAAGCTCGGATTTGTGGAGATTTTCATAAAAGATGTTCCCGGGGGAGCAACTAACGTTAGCGTAATATCGCGCGAATAGGAATAAATCGCGCCACTTTCGGCGCTGATAGAATATTGATAAGGCAGTAACTGAAGGGTGATATTGTCTGCTGAAACTCCTGATGTCGTATTGCCATACGCATCGCGGCACAGGGCATATACTGTTTTGACCCCCGCGTCGGGAGTCAGCACCCAGGATTTGGTTACAGCAAAGGATTCCCACCGGCTTCCTGAAAAATCGCTTGTATTCGCAACCATCATGTATTGACAGTCGGCAGGGGCTAACA
>CAZTNJ010000041.1:0-517 GCA_964614835.1 uncultured Ignavibacteria bacterium
AAAAACCCTTCGAACTGCCAGCGTGATTGGGAGAGTATTCGCATTTAAATCGATATGCTCAATATACTCCGGTAAAAACAATTCGGCCTGTCTTAGAATACATCTTGAGGAATTAAGTCAGCTGGATTTAACCCCATTGGAACGCCGTCAGCCCGTATTGGAATATATTTTTAAACATATCCTCACGCAGGAAGTCGCGTACAACGGCCTTTCTTATTCAAGCCGTCAGGCATTGCATTTAAAGGCGGCCGATTACTTCGCCGGGCAAGCGCGCCTTTGCCGAATTCATCCCGAGTTGCCGGCTCATCATTACATTTTAGCGGGCGAAGAGTTAAAAGCGTTGCCTTTTTTATATGCGGCCGCAATCAAGGCGGCCAATCAGTTTGCCAATAAAGAAGCCATAAGCCATTTCAGCAGCGCAATCGATATCGCCCGAAGACACAATTTTTTAATTACCATGTTAAAAACACCCGGGGGGGGGGGGGAAGGGCCAACAAAAAGGGGGTTTTTTTTTGGG
>CAZTNJ010000041.1:527-1796 GCA_964614835.1 uncultured Ignavibacteria bacterium
CGACCCGGGGGCGTGGGGGACTGGCCAAGCAGACTGGCGATTATGGTTCGGCTATCGCGGATTTTCTTTGGATTAGGGAAAATGTCGAATCGGCTGACGATAAAATCGACGCCCTTAAAAACTTGGCGGAGATATATAGAATCACGAACGAATATGAAGAATCAAATAAGGTCCTCGACGAATTGGTAAAAAACAGCCCCGGCGACCCCAGTATATTGGCGTTTTGCCACAACAGCCGAGCGGAAATTTTGAGGCGCAAAGGAAAGCTCCCGGCTTGCCGGGAAATACTGGCTGAAGCGGAGAAGGAAATTAAAACCGGACGGGTCGCCGATGAGATTCAAGCCACCATATTTAACCATCTGGGAATATGCCTGTGGAGCATGGGAAATTTGTCGGAATCGGCCCAATATTACAAAAAGGCATTATCTCTTTATCGCAAGCTTAAGGATCTAAGCGGCCAGTCGAAAGTTATCAACAATCTTGGAATAATCAGCGACCGGATGGGCAAACTCGATCAGGCAACCCGAGCTTATCGAAAAGCCGAAAAGATATTCCAGCGCATTGGGGCCGCTCGTTCCCAGGCCTGTGCCTGCGCTAATCTTGGCACAATCTACGGTCCTCGGGGATTGTTTTCTGAGGCAATCTCGAAAATTATGGAGGCGATGCAGATATTCGAAAAAATCGGCGATCAACGAGGCTACGCGTTTGCAGTAGGCGATCTGGGTTATACCTATTATGCGATGGGCGATTATGATTCGGCCGAATCGCATTTCAAAAAAGCAATCGCTTTGGGAAATAAGTTAGCCGATGATGAATTTACTTTAGAAAACGAGATTCGACTGAATAGATTGTATCTCTTATTGGATAAGCCTCTAAGCACCACCGTGACCGAATTGATTAAAAAGGCCGAAGAGGTCGGCGCATTGGAATTGAAGGTTAAAAGCAGATTAATTGAATGTTGGCAACATGTGGGTAATTTGGATTTTAATAGTCTTAAAGAGACTCTATCCCAAACAATTCATAACGCCGATTTGGAGGATTTCCCCGAAATAATTATTGAGATGGCAAAACTTCAAACCATTTCAGGAATAAAGGGCGGCAACAAATCGGAAGCTATGGCCATATATCAAAAAGCGATTAAAAATAGCCTGAAGCGAAATTTGGTGGTTCATTTTGGATAATTAATGGCAATTGGAAAAACGCAAAATATATTTAAATTTTTACAAGGGGGGTGTAAAAAAAAACCCTTACAAATTTTAAAAATATTTT
>CAZTNJ010000041.1:1806-3146 GCA_964614835.1 uncultured Ignavibacteria bacterium
AAGCCGATTCAATCTTTAACAAGCTTGATCGCGGTTTTATTGAGTTGGCGCTAAGGCAATTCCAGATTCAAATTGATAGTAAAATTTCCCTTCAAAAATCGGCCGTTGTAAAACCTGAGGCGCCGGCAAACACGATAAAAGTATTGGTCAAATCCCATTCGAATTGATTTATCCCCATAAAATCGGGCTTTAACATTAATCGAAGTCCAAAATAACTTATTTCCCAATCCCCGTCAACACGACCGGTTACGAAATTCTGCTGGAATTTTGGTCAATTGGCCCAAAATCTGCATTATTTATGACCAGAAAATAAAAAACCTAAAAAGGGAGGAAAAAAAATGAGTAAACGGCTAATGAGTATTGGTCTATTGCTGGGATTGGTTGCCTTATCGGCTTTTGTGGTGATCTCGGGATGTTCTAGCCAAAAGCCAACCGGTCCGTTATCGGAAACGTCACCCGATTTGACCAAAATTATCCCGGCGATTGCTCCATCCCTGGAAGTACTCGATGTCTCCGAGTTAATTACTCCTGACATAACGGACACCATTCAGATATTGAGAGATGCTTCAATCGACAATTTTATTATTCCCGCAGGCGCTCTTGACGAAATAACGAACATTGAAGTCAGGTCTTATGGGGATTACATCGGTACTCGTAAAGTCCTCGTATATGAATTCGGACCGGAAGGCTTGGTGTTTAATTCGGCGACTCATCTTAATGTCGATATCACAAAATTGAAAGCCACGGCCCGCACCGCGTCGTTGTACTACTTCGACCCGAACATTAATAATTGGGTGTATCAGGGAAGCGCCGCAGTCAATGCCGGCCGGGTCGATTTTAATATCTATCATTTCAGCAAATACGCGATTGAATAATTAAAAACCTGGGATATAAACAAAAGGCCGCCGGAATATATCGGGCGGCCTTTATTTTTTATGGGTATCTAAATTAACGCTCGATCGGCACGATCTCGATTCGGCGATTCTTGGCTCTTCCTTCAGGAGTATCATTTGTATCCACAAATTCCGATTCGCCATAACCGCTGGCAATCATCCTGTCAGCGGCTATTCCCTGCGTCTGAAGGTATTTCTGAACCGCCTCCGCTCTCTCTTGAGATATCTTTAGGTTGGTTCTGGCCGAACCAAGGGCGTCCGTGAAACCTTTGATTTCGATTTTGAGTTCCGGATATGCTTTTAGGCTTATCGCTAACGTATCCAGGGCCTGCTTGGCCGCGTCATCCGGTTCGACTGAATTGGGTTAA
Source organism: uncultured Ignavibacteria bacterium (assembly GCA_964614835.1). GTDB lineage: Bacteria > Zixibacteria > MSB-5A5 > UBA10806 > 4484-95 > JAAYTW01. The sequence continues at coordinate 3,068 of CAZTNJ010000041.1, forward strand.
AATTAAATTTTGTTTTTAATTTGGGGGTAAAGGTTTGCCCCCCCGGGCCCCCAAAATTTACCTATTTTTGTCCCTGTGT
>CAZTNJ010000041.1:3156-19220 GCA_964614835.1 uncultured Ignavibacteria bacterium
TATCGACTTTTATTCCAGCTGGAGAATCGGGGCATTTATCGAGGCCGTCCGGCACGCCATCATTGTCGCTATCAAGCGCCACGCCATCGATATCAACTTTTGCGCCCTTGGGAGTATCGGGCTGCTTGTCTTTATAATCGGCCACGCCATCGCCATCAGAATCAAGCGGGCAACCAATGGCGTCGATAGCAACTCCCGGGGGCGTGTCTGGGCATTTATCAATCCCATCAAAGATACCGTCTTTATCCGAATCGAGTGGACAACCGGTGATATCCACCAGAGCGTTCTGTGGAGTATTGGGACACTGGTCGATTCCATCGTAAACGCCGTCTTTATCCGAATCAAGCGGGCAGCCGTACTGGTCAACTATAGCGCCCAGAGGAGTGTTGGGGCACTGGTCGTATTTATCTTTGACTTTGTCTTTATCGGAATCTTTTGACGTACCGAAGAAATAGGTCAATCCGATTCCTGGTTCCAGCGTTGCCACAAACGGGCGGGCCTTTAGCTGGCCGTAATCCTCTATGCCGAGCCACCCGGAATCGACATCATTGGATAAGTTGGCCAATATGTACGAAAACCTCCCGCCGATATCAAATGTCAGTTTTTCGCCAATCCAAAAATTGAATCCGGCGCCGACTTTGCCGTTAAATTCCTTTGATGAGAACGTTTGGTTACTATCTAAGTCCTCGATACTTACGATATCGAGGCCGATGCCTGCCAATAGGTATGGCTGAACATTACTCTGGGGCATGAAATACAACTGCCCGGTCAAGCCGATAGGAATCACTTTCAGCTTGGTCGATGCCCCTTCTTTCTTAAACAATTTGAAAGATTGATCATCGGCGGCGTTTGGTGCATCATAGGTATACCAGTAGCCGCCCGAAAGTCCCATCACGAGGATTTTGGTAAATCCATATTTCAGTTCGAGATTGCCGCCAAGCCCCATCATGAACGGCTCATAAGTACCGCCAGCGTTTTTGAAATCTGCGCCTTTAATCATAGGCGCAAACAGCGGTCCCCGCGCTCCAATTCCAAAGCGACCGTTCCACTCGATGGCCATACCGGCAACTGATAATAGAAGCACAAAAATAATAGTTGCCGCAATCGATTGTTTCATACTTCCCTCCTCATCGATATCATCAAAAATGAATAATCCCGCTAATCAGTATTATTATCGGCGTAACCGTATTTATTTCAATCGTCCTAAATGCTATTTATTCTCCGCCCAATTCGGGATAATAGCCCGCCGCCTTCTTTATGTCAATCCGAGAAACCACTAAATCATATCTTGATTTAAGCAATGCAAGCTCGGCCGCCGCCAGATTGTTTTCGATATCTAAAAAATCCATCATGGTGATATCTCCGATTTCCAACCGTTTCTGGGCTATACTCATCGCCTTCTGTGCTAATTCCAACGCTTTGGTTTGTATCTCCAGTTTGGAGGCGAGGTTTTGAGAAACCAAAAACTGGTTTTTTATCTGTACCGGTATCGTCTTTTGATATTCCCGGCTCGACAGGCTCGCGGAGTATATCAGCTTTTCGTCTTTCCGGATTTCCGAACGCCGGCCGAAACCGTCAAAGAGAAGCCAATTCAAGTTTATGCCAAGCGAATAGTTGCCCTTGACCTCATCTATATCGGGCTGATTTCCATTTCGCCAAACATAAGAAGTAAACAACGAGATGGTCGGGAAATATAGGCTTTGGGCCAGGCGGCGAGCGTTTTCGGCTCTGGTTATCGCGTTTTTTGAATCGAGGTAATCTTCCCGTCGCGTAAAAGCCGATTCCCAGTCAGAAGCATCCGGGATCGATACAAGGCTAAAATCAAGGCTATCGCTTAATTTTGGGATTTGATTTTCCGGTAAATTCAAAAGCTTGGCCAGATTTAGGCGACCGGAGGCCAGGGTGTTAGTCATCTCAATAACTGCCGAACGATAGTTTTGTTGTCGGAATCGGGTCTGCAAAACCTCATATTCGGATACAAAACCTTTATCATAACGGCTTTCAACCAATTCGGCGATTTTGTCAAAACGATCGGCCTCCGATTTTAAAAGCCTTAAACTCTGGTCGGCAAACACAACCGCGAAATAATTGCGGCAAGTTAAATCGAAAACATTTTTACGGGCCGCGCTATAGCGAAGCTCATCTGAACGATTGCTTGCCCGAGCAATCGACACAGCCGCCGGCCGTCGGCCAAAAGTAAATAACTCACCCGATAGGGTCAGTCCGATATTCATCGGATTTTCGGGGGCGATTTGGATTTTCCTTTCGCCGATAGGTTGGGGTAAAGCGAGGGTCATCTCGTTGATAAGCGAGTTATGCGAATAGCTTCCGGAAAGCGCCAGCCTTGGGTAATAATCGGCGCGGGCTTTGGCGATTTCGTTGCGGGAAGCGTCATAGAGCGCTTGAGTAGCTTTAACGGTATTATCAGCTTTAAGAGCCATCGATATGGCCGCTTTCAGATTTAGTCCAGACGAATCAACTTGAGCCAAAATGGGAGACACACAAAAGACTATTATATAACCAACGGCTAAATATTCAATCGTGGGCCAATGTTTTCGAACTCTAATTTTCATGGCGGATATTATAGGACGCAAAATACCGGTTCTCAAGTTTTTTTTATAAATGATTCTGTATGCGATCCGGTCGAAATGTATTTGACGGGCTTGCCAACCGTTTGCTCAATAAACGAGATATACTTTATGGCATTTTCGGGAAGTTTATTTTGGTCGCGGCAATCGGACGTGTTTTCTTTCCAGCCGGGGACAGTTTGATAAACCGGCGTCACATTTTCCATGAAGCCGCTATGTAAGGGCGGAAAATCATATTGCTTATCGCCAACTCTATGCGCGATACAGACGTTTAGCTTATCAAATCCGTCTAAAACATCAAGCTTGGTGACAATTAGGCCATCGACACCAGACATGTAAGCGGCTCTTTTAACGACCGCCAAGTCAAGCCAGCCGGTGCGGCGAGGACGGCCTGTGGTAGAGCCGAATTCGTTTCCTTTTTGGCGGATTTGTTCACCCACTGAATCGTCCAATTCGCTGGGGAATGGGCCATTGCCGACGCGGGTAGTGTAGGCTTTCATCACGCCTAACACCTCCCCCTGACTTCCCGGGGGAATACCCAGACCGCTGAACAATCCGCCGATATTCGTGCTCGATGATGTCACATATGGATATGTCCCAAGCCCTAAATCCAGAAGCGCCCCCTGTGCGCCTTCAAACAGGATTCGTTTGCCAGAATCCATCCCCGCTTTAAGTTCGGATGTTACATCACCAATCATATCAGCCCAATGTTCGGCATAGGGCGTTAAGTACTCATGAAGATATTCCGGACTTAGCAATTGTGGGTCGCCAATTGCGTTAAGCTGGGCTTTTTTACGGTTGATAAAATTTTCGATGCGGGCGCGAAGCCTGCCTTTATCCAGTAAATCACCGGCGATAATTCCTATCCGTTCGGCTTTATCGGCATATGTCGGGCCGATTCCACGAAGAGTCGTGGAAATCGCCTTTTTGTTATCCAATCCTTCAAGGTATTTATCCCATGCCTTATGATGTGGTAAAACCAGATGGGTCGAATAATCGATAACCAAGCGATTCTCTGTGTATATACCTTTACCTTGAATAGTTTCGAGTTCTTCGGTTAACCCGGCAGGATCGCAGACAACGCCGCCGCCGATAAAACATCGCACGCCGGGATGAAGGATTCCAGTGGGTAATAGGTGCAGAACAAATTTCCCTTTATCGGTAACGACAGTATGGCCGGCGTTAGCGCCCCGCCAAAACGAACGGCCAGATCGGCCTGTCGGCTGAAATGGTCAACGACCTTCCCTTTACCCTCATCCCCCCATTGCATCCCGATAATTGTCAGATTATTCGATTTCATTGTTTTAACATTTCCAAAATTTGCTTTCGTAATTCATTCACGCCCGTGCCATCGATTGCCGAGAAAAATACCAGATCTTTGGGTGAGCAGTTTAATCGATTTAGCGTGTCGGCGTAAACACTTTTTTTATCCGAGGTTGAAAGTTTGTCCGATTTTGAAAGCGCCCAGAAAATTCGAATCCGCGGCGATTGCATGTATTCGATTAAATCGATATCGTCATCAGCCAGGCCTCTGCGGCTATCTATAATATGAATCACGCCTTTTATTGAGCCTGTATGCTGAAGATACAAATCTATTAATTTGCGCCAGGCCAACTGATCGTCTTTGGATACCTTGGCGAATCCATAACCGGGTAAATCGACGAAGTAATAACGCTTGTCGACTTCATAGAAATTCAGGGCTCTGGTTTTTCCGGGGGTTTTGGCGACCTGGGCCAGACTTTTACGGTTGAGGATTCTATTGATAAGGCTCGATTTCCCAACATTGGAACGACCGGCGAAAGCCACCTGCGGAAACCCATTACGAGGCAGTTGTTCTATCTGATAGAAAGAGCCGATAAAAACCGCGTTGGAAAATTCCATAAAATACTATGGCGTCATGACCACAACAACGATTGTTAAGTAATACGGCGTTGACCTAAAATAGCGTCAGGCTGTTTTTCTTCCCGCTCCCAAAACGTATTTAGGTTCGGCCTTGCTTACAATTACTTCTTTTGTAATAATGCACTTATCGAGATTCTTGCGTGAGGGCGCCTCGTACATGATCTCCATCATGGCCGATTCCAATATCGACCGGAGGGCGCGGGCGCCGGTACCACGGTTGATAGCGATTTGGGCGACAGCTTCAATGGCTTCGTCTTCGAAAACCAGTTCAACATTCTCCAGCCGGAAATATTCCTGATATTGCTTTATCAGCGCGTTTTTGGGTTCGGTCAATATCGATTTTAGCGCTTCGATATCGAGTTCCTCCAACGCGCAGGTAACCGGCAAACGGCCGATAATTTCGGGGATCAGTCCGAATTTCAGCAAATCTTCGTATTCAACTTGCGTAAGAAGTTCGCTGGTGCTCTTTTTAAGGCCAACCACATCGGATTTGAATCCGATAATTTTCTTGCCCAACCGCCGGGCGACAATTTTATCCAAATCGACAAATGCGCCGCCACAAATAAACAGGATATTGCGGGTATCAATGTGAATAAGCTCTTGCTCGGGATGTTTTCGTCCGCCCTTTGGCGGAACCGCCGAAACTGTCCCTTCCAAAATTTTAAGCAACCCCTGTTGAACCCCCTCGCCAGAGACATCCCTTGTTATCGAGGGAGAATCCATCTTGCGAGCGATTTTATCGATTTCATCGATATAGACAATCCCGATTTGGGCCGCTTTGACATCGTAGTTGGCCGCTTGCAGAAGCCTGACCAGCACGTTTTCGACATCCTCGCCGACATAGCCGGCCTCGGTAAGCGTAGTGGCATCGGCAATCGTGAACGGCACCTGAAGCATTTTTGCCAGCGTTTGCGCCAGAAGCGTTTTGCCGGTACCGGTGGGACCGACCATCAAGATATTGGCTTTTTCGAGTTTAATATCGCCGGCATCTTTGGGCGGATTCATAATCCGCTTGTAGTGATTATAGACCGCGACTGCTAAGGTTTTTTTAGCCTTATCCTGTCCGATAACGAAATCATCGAGAAATGCTTTTATCTGCGCCGGCGTGGGGACATTAAAATCGCGCGTTTTATAATTTCTGTCGGTTACGATATTGTTACAGATCTTTAAGCAATCGGAGCAGATTGAGGCCTCCGGCGAACTGACCAATTGCACATTTCGGTCGGCCGGACGCCCGCAAAAGCTGCAATGCTCTTTGGGCGTACGATTTCCCTGATAAGAATCGCCTTTTTTTGGCATGTCGTTAACTTCCGTTTATAAAGGGATAAATACTGTCTACAACCAATCCCGAATCGTTATTTTCCTATCACTTGGGCTTGCGCTCGAATACTTCATCGACAAGACCGTAAGCCTTGGCTTCATCGGCCGACATATAGTAATCGCGATCGGTATCCTTATAAATCTTGTCGATCGGTTGGCCGGTGTGTTTCGATAGAATCTGGTTCAACGATTCTTTGGTTTTCAGGATTTCTTTCGCGTGAATTTCTATATCCGAGGCCTGCCCCTGATAACCACCCCAGGGTTGATGAATTAAAATGCGGGAATTCTTGAGCGCGGCCCGTTTTCCGGGAGCGCCGGCGGCCAATAGCACGGCGGCCATCGAAGCCGCCAATCCTACGCAGGTCGTATTGATATCGGGCTTGATATATTGCATGGTATCGTAAATCGCCAGACCGGCAGTAACCTGCCCGCCCGGGGAATTAATGTAAAGGAAAATGTCCTTTTCGGCATCCTCGGCGGCCAAAAACAGCAGTTGAGCGACCACCAGATTAGCGACCGTATCGTCGATTGGAGTGCCAATAAAAACTATACGGTCTTTTAGCAAACGGGAATAAATATCATAAGCGCGTTCGCCGCGGCCGGTTTGCTCTACGACTATCGGAACTAACATTTGGTTGCGTGGGCTGTCTTTCGACATATAGAATCCCTCCTAATTCGCAATCGTGATATTTTGCTTTATGAAATCCAGCACCTTTTGTTCCAGAATCGAATCATCGATATCATCCATTTTGCGGGCTTTGCCAAGACTTTCGCGAGCCTGTTCTTCGGTAACATTGTAAGCTTTCGCAAAATCCCTGACCCACTCTGCCCGGTCTTCTTCGCCAACCTTGAGCTTCTCTACCCTGGCGATTTCGTAATAGATAAACTGCCAGCGCAAACTATTTTCGCCGACCGGCCTGTATGTCTGCCTCAGTTTTAACTCATCGACATCTTTGTAACGCTTCTTGAAATCATCTGTTACAGATTTCAAATAATTTTCGATCATCGATTCGGGAACTTCGAATTTATTGGCCTCGACAATAGTCTTGATAATGTCGTTTCTGACGATTAAATCAGCATCATCATTCGCTTTTTTATCCAAAACGTCCCTGATAGAGGTTTTTAATGCGGCCAAGTTCTCTATGTTGGGGAATCGCTTGGCAAATTCATCGTCGAGAGGCGGCAGTTTTTTCTCCTTAACCTCTTTAACAACAACAAGATACTTGACCTTGTAGCCGGCCAGCGATTTTTCGGCGTAATTTTCCGGATAGACGACTTCGATCTCTTTCATCTCGCCTATCGATGATCCCCGTAATCCTTCTTTGAACTCTTGTAGGACATCCTCGGCACCCAGCTCGATTTCGACGTTTTCGGTTTTTTCCTCTTTGGGGCCATTGGCAAGTTCCGATTTCCGGATAAGATCAACGATAAGCAAATCGTCATCGTGGCATTTCCGTTCTACCGGGATATATTCGGCGGCACGGTTATGAAGGTTTTTCAGGTAGGTATCGACATCGGTATCAGAAATTTCGCGAACGGTGCGCTTAACCTGGAAGCCCTTATAATTATTAACACTAAATTCCGGTTTAATTTCTAATTCGGCGCGGAATTTTAGTGGTTTTCCATCCTCAAATTCCATATTAGATACTTTGGGACGGGTTATTGGATAGAGGTTTTCTTTAGTTAAGGCTTCTTCGACTGCCTTACCGACCAATTCCTCAAGGACATCGGCCTTGATAGAATCACCATAGCGCTTCTTTACAAGATCCATAGGCGCCTTACCGGGCCTGAACCCGGGGATATTGGCCTTGGCGCGAAATAGATTATACTGGTTTTCGAATTCGGCGGAAACCTCATTTTCGGGTACTTCAATCTCGAGAATCCGCCTGCAATTAGGTTCGACTTTAAGCGTGACGTTTACCATTGGGCCTTCTTTTGGTAAATGATTTATCTGATTCCCTTCCTTATATTGCCGATATGGCAAATAAAAATAACCGTCCGGTCATGCCGGACTGGCGGGAATATTTCTTTTGCGAAAGGGGGGATTTGAACCCCCACCCCTTGCGGGACTGGATCCTAAGTCCAGCGCGTCTGCCAATTCCGCCACTCTCGCTAAACTCAAGCATGACAATATAATTTAGCTGGTCGTTTAAGTCAAGTATCGCCTTGGAGAATATGAGGAAGCCATAAGTACGACGAAATTTATTCTGTCTGGGGATTGTCAAAATGAAAATTCAAGCGTGGGGATATTTCTGCCGAAAAATACAATAGCGAAATTCTATTGCCCGTAATTCAATAGTTCGCGCGCGAATAGCGGTTTCTTAAATTGGCAAATAATGAACACCGGCGACCAAATTCGAATGGCTTAAGCGACACATATATGATATGGTGTTTATGATAACGGCGATCGGCAATATATTTTTAAGTTATTATCAGAATAACTTGACATCGCGGTAAAGCGATTAATAGAATATCCTCAGACGAATTTGAAGGAGAAATATTGAAGTATGCAAATCGATCCGAGCATATTTAAGGCTTATGATATCAGAGGATTATATCCCAATCAGGTAGACAAGAATATTTATCATGCTATCGGTCTGGCGACCGGAAACCTTCTTGGCCCAAAAACCGCGGTGGTTGGTAGAGATATGCGGGTGTCATCGCCGGAGCTGGCGGCTGCATTTATCGAAGGCATATTAGAATCGGGCGCTGATGTTACCGATGTCGGATTGGTTTCTACCGATGCTCTGTATTTTGCGGTCGGCAAATATGGATTCGATTTTGGCACCATGGTGACAGCATCACATAATCCGCCTCAATACAACGGCCTTAAAATGTGCAAAAAGGCTGCCGTGCCGCTTTCGGCCGATAAAGAAATGGCCGGTATCCTCAAGCTAATCCAGGCAGACTCCTTCAAGCCATCCGCGGTTAAAGGACATCTAAATCACAAAGAAATAATTCCTGATTTTATAAAGCACGCGCTCGGCTTTATCGATATCAAAACAATCAAGCCGTTTAAAATTGTGATTGATGCCGGAAACGGAATGGCCGGAAAGCTAATACCGGAATTATTCAAATATCTTCCGTGTCAGCTTGTGCCGATGTATTTCGAGCTGGATGGCAATTTCCCAAATCATTTGGCCAGCCCAATCGAACCAGAAAACATCGTAGATTTGCAGAAACGGATTATTGCCGAAAAAGCCGATTTTGGGGCGGCGTTCGATGGCGACGCCGACAGGGTGTTCTTGCTCGATGAAAACGCCCGGCCATTGGGCGGTGATATGGTAACCGCGATGGTGGCGCGTTCGCTTCTGGCCAAAAACCCCGGGGCATCGATAATTTATAATTTGATATGCTCAAAGGCGGTTCCGGAAGTCATCAAGGCCAGCGGCGGAATACCAATTCGCACCAGAGTCGGTCACGCGATTATAAAACCAATCATGAAAGAGAAAAACGCCATATTCGGCGGTGAACATTCGGGACATTTCTATTTCCGCGACAACTGGTTTGCCGATTCGGGACTTATCGCGTTTCTGGTTTGCCTGGAACTGCTAAGCCAGAGCAAGTCGAGGCTTTCTCAATTGGTGGCGTCGTTTGACAAATATGTCCGTTCCGGCGAAATAAATTCTAAAGTGAAAGATATTCCGGGCAAGCTGAAAGAATTGGTAGCCTCCTATCCGGATGCAAGCGTTGACGATATCGATGGTGTAACCATCGATTGCGGTAATTTCTGGTTTAACGTCAGACCATCCAACACCGAACCGCTTTTAAGACTGAATCTGGAAGCCGATACACCGGCGTTGATGAAAGCGAAAACCGAGGAAGTGCTGGAGATTATACGGAGATAGAATGCCTGAAGGTGTCCGCACAATAACCGTGCTTGTGGTTGACGATGAACGAGCTATCCGGGAACTTCTGGGAGATACGCTCGATGCTGTCGGTTATAAATCTCTGACGGCCGAAAACTACGACACCGCCGAGAATATCCTGAAATCGACGCCTATCGATGTTGTCATTACTGATGTGCTGTTGCCGGGACGCTCGGGAGTCGAATTGATTAAGACGGTAAAAGCCAATTATCCCCATATCCCGGTGCTGGCAATTTCGGGCAAAAACGTATCGCAAACGGAAATCCGTCAGGCGGGAGCGGACGGTTTTTTAGCTAAACCGTTTAGAATCGGGAAAATCGAAGAACTTATCGAAAAGACCCTGGCGCATCTTGATTCAACTAAAGCCCGGCCAGCCCCCAATCGCAAGAAAGTTCTGGTTGTTGACGATGAAGAAAGTATCCTGCGAACCCTCATAGAGGCCTTGGATGTATTGGGATACGACGCTATTGGCGCAAAAAACGGGTTAGAAGCTCTTGACATATATGAACAGGACAAATTCGAACTTGTGATTACCGATATCAGGATGCCGGAATTAAACGGCATCGAACTGATGCAGCGGATTCGGGCGCGCGACCCGCAGATGCCGGTGGTAATAATCACAGGCTATCCATTGGCTTATCCTCCCGAAAAGGCCAGCACCGAGGGAGCCGCCGGCTATATCGCCAAACCGTTCCGGATAAACCAGATAGATAAATTATTGGGAAAAATTCTTTATAATTACGAGAGCAAAGAGCTGTAAGCTTAAAGTGATTATTTTCTTCGTATAAATCTATCTTTTAGGACTTTCCCCTATAATTTGAGTTAATTTTATAGAAGTCTAAATTTGATATAGGATTAGTATTTTCCGAATCTGGAATTTGCTGTTTTTCTAAAAATTGGGGAATCTTTTCGCTTGAATAGAGAGGGCCTCTCTGTTGTAGATTGGGTTGTGATTAGCCGTCATAAGCCCTTTCCAATCAACAGGAGGCCCAGGTGATTTTAGCTAAAGTAAGCGGTAAACTCAAAGAGCAAATTAGGCTTTTTTCGGGGAAGGTTTTGCCAACTACCCCAACCCGTTCAACTCCTCGACCACTATCCGCTATGCTATCCCCACCGCCGGGCCGGTAACGCTTAGTATCTACGATATTCTTGGCAAAAAAGTACAGTCGCTTCTGGATATCCAACAACAAGCGGGGGAGTATCGGGTAGTATGGGAGGCGGACAGGTTCGGTTCGGGGGTATATTTCGCCAGGCTCGCGTCCGGAAGCCCAACTAAAAGTATTATATTGACCTTGTTGAAATAAGGCCCGTTATTCCCTCCGATTTTATTGACATCCTTCCAATTATTGTTAAAATATCAGCTATTATAAAATAGTAACAACTGGAGGCGCGATGAATCGGATAATACTCAAACTGCTTGTCCCCGCCATTATCATGATAGCATTTGGCTCTGCCCTGGGCGGCCCGGTCGAGGACATACTTAAAGAGGCCGACACCTGGATAATCTCCGACACTAACCGGATACTCGCTTATCTCGATAGCTGCAATAAATCCACCGACCAGGTCCTTAAAAACTCCCCCAACTGGGAATCGACTTATCGCGACCTGTCGTTCATTCTGGGAATAGACTTCGCCGGATCGCCGCAAATCGATAACACCGGCCGAATCTATTTCACCATGCGCCTTACTGGCCAGATAGAACATCTGTTTTATGTCGATTCGCCGGGCCAGTGGCCTCATCAGCTGACCCCAAACAGTTGGGCCGAAGAAGGGTACAATATTTACTACTACCTGGTGCATCCATCGGGCGATTATGTTCTGGTTGGCGTGATGAAACATGGCAGCGAAAAGTACAATATCTGGATGATTACCCGCGATGGCGCATTCAAGCCATTACTGGTAGATCCAAACATCGAATATAGCGATGTCACTTTTAAATCTAAAGACCAATTCCTGGTCATGGTCGCGACCGATAGCTCCCGCGAATTATGCCGCTATACAATATCGTCGAATAGGCTCGAGCCGCTATATCGCGAAAAGGATTGGGTATCGCTGTATGATTACGAAAACGGCCAGATACTCTGCGCCCGCTGGTATTCGTTTTCGGAATGCCAGGTGTTCGTTATCGATGAAAAAACCGGCAAGCCGCGAAATTTGACATCGAAAGGGTATTTCGAGGGACTTAAGTTTACCGGCGATGGACGTATCCTTAGTGTCAGCGATGCCTTGTCCGGGCCGGGCGAATTCAATAAGCTGGTATTTATTGATCCTAAAAAACCTGGCGGCATCAAGCCGTTTTACGACCCCAAGATCGAAATCGACGCATTCGACATAATCAAATCGGCCCGCGCCTGCTGTGTGTTGCTCAACCAGGATGGCTATTCAAAAGCGATCGCGCTCGACTATGACGGCAATCCATTGGTTTTGCCGCGAACGGATGTCGGCATTATCTCGCAAATAGAAAGCAACGAATATGGCGAATTGGTATTCGAATATGATTCGCCGATTCAACCGGGAGCCGTCTACTATTCCCGTTTGGGCACATCAATACTGAAAACGGTTACCTGGACGGCCACTTTCGGATTTGATTTCTCTAAAATCGAAGTCGAAGTTATTCGCTATCCATCCAAAGACGGTACCCTGATTCCCTCATTATTATATCTACCTAAAGGCGCCGCCAAAAACGGCAATAATCCGGCATTGGTGATTTACCATGGCGGCCCGCCCGACCAGAGCCGTCCTAATTTTCAGCGAAATATCGCTTTTGCCCTCTCGAAAGGATTCATTCTGCTGTTTCCCAATGTCCGCGGCTCCACCGGTTACGGCGCCGCCTGGGAACGAGCCGATAATCTGGAAGGCCGATTCAAATCGCTCGAGGATGATATTGCGGCGCTGGATTATTTAGTTCAGTCCGGTTATTCCAGGCCCGAAAAGATAGGTATCTGGGGCGGTTCGTATGGAGGTTACACGGTGAATTATCTGGCGACTACCGTTCCCGATAAATTCGGCTGCGCTGTCAGTGAAGTCGGTGTCGCCGATGCGGACTACCTTCACACCCACGGCGACCTGACATTCCAGAAGGGCTGGGAACAGGAATTCGCGCCGGTCGGAAGCAAGCTTAGCCATGATTTATCGCCCATATTCAAAGCCGAAAATATTGATAAGCCGATATTGGTTACCGCCGGATTTAATGACCCCCGCGTCTTTGCCGGCGATCCCCGTCGCTTCGGTTATGTTCTATCCCGACTGAACAAAAATATGCTTTACCACGAAGATATGACCAGCGGCCACTGGGGTACGACCAAGCAGGAAGTTATCGATGGGTACGCGCGAGCGTATGTATTTTTTATTGACCACCTGTTGAACAAGTGATACGAATTTAGATTGATGAGTGTTTTGGGCGCTTCCAATTATGAAAGCGCCTTTTTTGTTGGCGGGAGAAAATCCTTGCCAGCCGAATGCAATTAAGTTAGAATCGCAATCGTAATAATGGGTGATGGTGAATGAACCTTGATTTTTCGTGGGGAAATACAAATGGCGATTAAGAACCTTCTTGGATTATTTTCCGTAGTGATTATTGTTCTCGCATGTTTTTTATTTACTTATGGGGAAATCAAAGCAGAAACTAACCAACCCTGGAAACTTAAACTCGGCTTTTCTGAACGATTCAGAATCGAGACCTGGGATAATACCGTGTCATTATATAGCGAGGCCCTGGCGGGGACATCGTATACCAGAAACAGGACAAATCTTTCCGCACAAATTTCATACAAAGATGCGGCCGAATTCAATCTAAAATTAGGTAACGAATTCCGTCACTATTTCGTTACCGAAACCAGAGCCTTCAATGTAAACGAAATATTTTTCGATCAGCTGAATATCAAATGGAACGCTAATCTCGGCGTGTTATCTTCTATTACCATAGGTCGGCAGAATTTATCTTTTGGGGAAGGGTTCATTATCATGGATGGCGGCCCGCTGGATGGCTCCCGTAGCAGTTATTTCGATGCCGCTCGGATTGATTTTGCCTTTGCCTCCCAAAAATCGCTGACCTGTTTCTATACCAATCAAAACGATATTGACAGATTTCTGCCGGTAATCAACGATAAAAAACAAGCCCTAAATCCCCGGCCGGAACAGGCATTCGGGATTTATTCCAATAACGATTTCGGCAGAGCCAACCTTCAAGGTTACTTTATCCGAAAACACACCGACAACAGCTTCGTTGGCAGCGATGATAGCGACCTTAATACGATCGGTTCACGAGCGCTATATCCCCTCGGTTCAGGATTTTCTGTCACCGCCGAGGCGGCCTACCAGTTCGGGAAATTATCGGATTATGATATAGCGGCTTTTGGCGGTTATGGCCATTTAACCTGGCAATCGCAAAAATGGCTTAAACATCCCTACTTTGTTTCTTGCGGCTTAATCTATTTAAGTGGCGATAACCATTCAACGACGGATAAATATGAGGGTTGGGATCCCCTGTATGGGCGCTGGCCCAAATGGAGCGAATCATATATCTACACTCTCATAAATGAATCTGGGGTTGCCTATTGGACAAATTTAATTTCGATTTTTGTTAAAACTCAATATGAGTTTTCGCCAAATGTCAAGCTCCAGATTGATTATCATCATCTTATGGCCGCCAGAGCAGCCGCCATTATCATGCCGATGTCGGCGGATGGCGAAAAATCGAGGGGAGAGTTATTGGCGACCCGATTAATTTATAAACTCACCCCAAAAATTAGCGGCCATACGATCTGGGAATATTTCAATCCCGGCGCATATTATTTTTCGGGCGCCGATCATGCAAACTGGTTGAGAATGGAATTCTCGGTGAACTTATAGAATCGTCAAGGCCACCTGAATAATGCTTGTTGGAAACACTCAAAGGAGCAACCATGATTGCTAAAACTGTTATACTTGCGGCATTCGCCCTGATGACTATTGTTGTCGGTATTATAGCTTCCCGCAAGGCTCGTTCGTTCAGCGATTTCTTCCTGGGGGGCGGCACAATCGGCCCCTGGATGACTGCTTTTACCTATGGCGCCGCTTATTTTTCCGCGGTGCTTTTTATCGGTTTTGCGGGTAAAATCGGTTGGGAATTCGGCTTCTCCAGCTTGTGGGTTGCCGCTGGAAATACTTTCGTTGGCGTTCTGGGAGTCTGGTATTTTATGGGGCCCCGCATTAAAAAGATGGCATCCGAGACCGGCGCGCAAACCATGGCCGACTATTTCGAGAAGCGCTATGACAGCAAAGCTTTCAATATATACACCTCAATCTGCATATTTGTATTTTTTATTCCTTACACTGCCGCTGTTTTTATGGGCTTGTCTTACCTGTTTCAGGCCAGTTTTAATATAAGTTATACGCTGGCGTTAACGTTCATGGGCGTGTTTACCGCCGTCTATCTTGTGCTTGGCGGATATCGCTCGATGACAATGATTGACGTCATTTTCGGGATAATCATGATTGCCGGTGTTTCCATTCTGTTTGGAAGCGTCGTGAGCAAAGGCGGAGGACTGGCAAACATTTCGGCAATGTTGTCATCGATAGACCCAAAACTTACATCCGTAATTGGCCCTCCCGGATGGTGGTCGTTGTTCTGTTTGGTATTTTTGACCAGCGTCGCGCCGTATGCAATGCCGCAACTCGCCCAGAAATTTTACGCGATTAAAGATAGGCGCTCGATTCGACTGGGGATGATAGCATCAACGTTTTTTTCGGCTCTTATCAGCGGAGTCGCTTATTTCACCGGCTCGACACTTCGTATATTCATTACGCCCGAAACGTCCCCCAGCGGTTTCGCCAACGGTAAACCGATTTTTGATAATCTGATGCCGGAAATGCTGGCCAAAGTCGTGCCCGAAGCGCTATCGATATTGATTCTGTTGTTAGTGATATCCGCATCGATGTCCACCCTGGCGGCGCTGGTATTGATTTCCAGTTCATCGGTTTCCAAAGATGTATACGCGCGCTTCATAAACAGAAAAGCGACCGACAAACAGTTGACCACCCTGATGCGTATTTTCAGCGCCTTTTTTGTACTGCTATCCGTTCTGCTGGCTTATTTAAAACCAACGACGATTGTAGCGATTCTCGGAATTTCCTGGGGTTCAATTGGCGCGGCATTTCTTGGGCCTTTTGTCTGGGGCTTGTTTAGCAAACGGATGACAAAGCTTGGGGCATTTTCCTCATCAGTGCTTGGATTGGGAGCCTGTTTACTATTGTATTTTAAAGGGATGCCCTCGCCGCAGGCCGGAACCATTGGAATGATTATCTCGCTTTGCGTTAATCCAATCGTCAGTTTTACGATTCCGGAAAAAAAATAGACCCGAATTGGCATGGCATCGCTGGTGTAACCCTAATATTAGCCTCCAGT
>CAZTNJ010000042.1:0-2926 GCA_964614835.1 uncultured Ignavibacteria bacterium
CACGCATCGGTGAATACATTGAACGATTACAGCGACTACAAAACTGGAATCGATCTTAAGGCCAACCGCACGCAGTTTTCAGGCGGTTCGGGGATGCTTCCCGCCGGCAAATTGACATCGAACGCGGTATTACGGCTGGGGCTGATTACGTTTTTTCTAGCGGTGCCTATCGGTCTGTTTTTCCTTTACGCGCGCGGCTTGGCGATTTTACCGATTTTCATTCTTGGCGCGATATTCGTGTTGTTCTACACCAGCCACATTACCAAATTTGGTATGGGGATGCCGGAACTCGCCGCCGGCTTGGGATTAGGTACCTTGCCGGTATTCGGTACTTTTTTTATTATGAACGGCGGATTTTCCTGGAGCGCGCTATATGCCTCAATACCCTCCGGATTTTTAGTCTGTAATCTACTCTATCTGAACGAATTCCCTGACCGCGATGCCGACCAGTTCGGTGGTCTCAAGACTCTTCCCATAGTGCTGGGATACCGCAAGGCAGCCATCCTGTATTCGGCGATTATGATCGCCACGTACATATGGGTGATTGTCGGCGTAATATTCAGCTTGATGCCGGCCTGGACGCTGCTGTCAATTCTCACCCTCCCTTTTGCCATCAAAGCAATCAGCGGGTCGTTGACATTCAAATCGCCGACAGAGTTGGTGCCGGCTCAAGGCGCAAATGTGGCGACAGTGTTGTTGACCCAGCTTCTTATGGGGATCGGGTATATTTTAGCGCGTGTGCTATAATCTTGTGATTCTCGTAGGGGCCAATTGCATTCGCCCAAGATTCGTTGGTCGAAAACTCTCGAGGTTTGGTCAATAGCTTGTAAGAAGGCGGTTCCGGTAACCGCTTTTTTTATTTCATCAAAACCATTCTATGCGATTCCGAATAATCGCCAGCGGTTAACCTATAAAAATAAATCCCTGATGGCTGATTGTTCGCATCCCAGATAACCTGATCATTTCCTGCCTGTCTGAAACCTTGCTCCAAAGTCTCTATCTTTTTCCCAAGAATATCGAAAATATCGATAATAACATATGCCTGTGTGAGCAGCGAATATCTTATAACGGTTTTCGCATTAAACGGATTCGGATAATTTTGCGCCAGAAACGACCTCTCCGGAAGATTCCCCATATCTTCGATCGATGTCAACGTGCTGTAAAAAACCGAAACGCAGGGCTGGCCGGACACGCCCATTATCAGATCTACATGATTATCGCCGTTGATATCGGCAAAGGCCAGGGCAGTGCCAACACTGGGCGAATCGTATTGCCAGGATGGCGTTTGGTCGAGGACGCCTTCCCTGTTTAAATATATTCGTAAATGGCCGGTCGAAAATTCCACCGTCGCCAGATCGGGATCGCCATCTTCGTCAACATCCGCCCAGGCCATATCCTGCGAACCATGGCTGGCGTTTTGTGATTGCCAGATTGGACTTGTTCCCAGAGCGCCGCTATCGTTGTCGTAAAGTTGGGTAGGAATTGAACCGCTGATGGCCAGTTCGGGGAAACCATCGCCATCGATATCGCCCCAACCGATTCCTTTTTGTCCCTGGGTCGTGTTGCCGGTCCAGCATGGGGATGTTTGAACATTCCCCTGATCATTTAAATAGACACAGGAATTGAAATTTACCCATTTCGATACGGCCAGGTCTTCCCAGCCGTCGTGATTCATATCGCCCCAGATTATCGCGCTTGAAATTTCCTCGACCGGTGTTGTCCATGATGGGCTGGTTTCGAGCGAGCCGTTGTTGTTTACGAAAATGCACACCGGACGATAGGGATCGGGGGAAGCCGCTTGATTGGAGGTGGCTACATCAATATCGCCGTCATGGTCAAAATCGCATACAGCCGCGCCGGTTGACCAGGTTGAATTGGTGGCAATCCAGCCAGGGGCGCGTGAAATGCTGTCGTTGGGCTGGCCGAAATAGATGACATCGGGCGTAAGCGAATAATCACCGTTAGCCGAGAAAATATCGGGATAGCCATCGTTGTTGAAATCCGCGATTTTTATTTCAGTGGTGGAGGCTGAATCGAGCGACCACCAGGATGGAGTCGCCTGCAATCGCCCGCCCGTATTATAAAGCACGAAATTGCGCCAGTCGGGATATGGAGGGTAACTCTGCGAGTGATAACAACCTACCGCCAAATCAATATCGCCATCGCCATTAAGGTCGCCAGCCGACAGACCCCCCACTTGCATACGAAGATCGCAGTTCCAGTTGGGAGTTATTGCATAAGGAACGATATCTGTTGTCATAGATTCCGATCGAGTTTGGTCGGAATCCTCGATAATGGCTGTCTCATAGCCATCGGGGCTTATTTCGATAATATCCGCGGCGACAATCACGGATACCATAATTATCAGAACCAGGGCAAGCGATACATTATAGATATTCCTCATAATTCCTCCCGGGAATTCCGTTGTTAATCCAATCATAAGCTATAGCAAAACCGCTAAAAGTCAATACGAAATGGAATCGGAAATGGTTGTATTTATATATATGACAATTTAATACTGGATACTGCCCATCGGGCGTATTATAACTCTTCCCCGTTATTTCCTCTTTCCGGACCGCTTCCCCTAAAATAACACTTAGATATTTACATCGATTTAAAATTAATAGCTTGGATTTTACTTGACATCTGGGGAAAATAGTTTATATAGAGTTTAAGTGTCTTTTGAAGGCGCGTTGCAGCATGTATCCCCCCCACTATAAGTTGCACAGCCTATCAGAAGACATTCGTTAATTGGGGGATCGTCCAACGGCAGGACAGCAGACTCTGGATCTGCTTATCGGGGTTCGAATCCCTGTCCCCCAGAGTCTTTTCACCGCAAAAATTCACCATGACAATGGTCGGTGGGCTTTTTAAATTGTAATTTTGTGTGTTTTAAAAATAAAAACAAAAAAAAAACACCCAATTT
>CAZTNJ010000042.1:2936-19175 GCA_964614835.1 uncultured Ignavibacteria bacterium
TGGGGTAAGTCCCACGGCCGGCCACCCACAAATGTTAATGTTTTTCGGGGTAGCAAACCCGTTCCCCCAATTATTTTAACCCCAAAAATTCACCCTGACCAAGGTCGCTGTGCCTTTTTAATAGTGAATTGTCGTCGTGTTAAAATTCATACCCATAGCATACCAGCCCTTTCGTACAATTCGATACAAATTTTCGATGGGTATTAGAATATCATAATATTAATATGTAATTAGCTTCGAGAATCAGGATACCGACTGGTTGCAGAGCCTATGGGCTCGAATTTGATTATCAAACAGGGAGTGACGGAATGAAGCAAATTGCTTGGTTTGCTGTGGTTTTCGCTATGGTTGCCATGTTCTCAACGGCATTCGGAAACGTGGATTACTACGTGACCTTACCTTACAACAACATTGGTCAGGCTGATACGACAACAATCGGGATGGCAAATAATTTTGGCGATAACGCCTGCTTTAGCGGTAATTTCGGGGGTGAGGATGTTGTTTACGGGTTAACGGTGCTATTCGATGACTGCTTTGAATTCGAATTTGATTTCAGTTCGGATTCGGGCGCCTACATGAATGCCGGTATCGCCTTATCCGCCGACTCGACATTCGACAGCTGTATCGTTGTTGCGACCACTATGGCCGATGGCGCCGGTTCAGGTCATATTCTTATGACCCGGCAATCTTTGGCGGCCGGGACATATTATTTGTTAATCGATAACGCCATCAATCCGGCATGTATCGACAAGTACGGCCTCGATATTCGTTACTGCACACCTCCGCCGGCAAACGACAGTTGCCGGAATGCCGAATCAATCACCGAAGATACAACCGTGGCATTCAGCACTATTTACGCGACTACTGAAGAGTTATACGGCAGGCCTGATATCTGGTATAATTACACGGCCCCAACATGGGGTACGGTGACCGTGAGTTTTTGCGGCTCTACATTTGACACTTATTTTAGCGTCTACGCGGGCGGATCCTGTGATTCGCTGGGTGACCTTGTTTTCTACGATGACGACGGCTGTAACGACAGTTATTGGGCGTCAACGGGTAGTTTCAGGGCGAATTCTGGGCAAAACTATATAATCCAGGTGAGCGGCCACGAAACTGGAATCGGACAAATAACAATCGGGTTTGAACAAGGCCCACCGCCGCCATCAAATGACAGCTGCGCAAACGCCGAAATAATTTCCGCAGACACAACCGTGACTTTTAGCACTATTTATGCTACCACTGAAGAGTTATATGGAAGACCGGATATCTGGTATGAATATACGCCTCAATTATCGGGAACCGCGACAGTGAGTTTATGCGGATCGACATTTGATACTTATTTCAAGGTATTCGAAGGCGGAACCTGCGATTCACTTGGCGAACTGGTTCTTTATGATGACGATGGCTGCAACGATTCTTATTGGGCGTCGTCGGGAGCTTTCGCGGCCGATTCCGGTCAAAGGTACTTGATCCAGGTAAGCGGCCACGAGACCGGTGATGGACAAATAGCCGTGGCGATTGAAGCCGGCACCCCCTGCGATTATCTGATTGGCGATATCAGCGGCGACGGCCAGCGTTTGGGGGGCGATGTTACCTATGGCGTACGTTTCTTCAAGGGGATAGGTTCAGCGCCGAAAGATAGTTGCTATATGGATTCGACTCATACGTACTTGTATGTTGCCGGCGATTGTAATGGTAACTGCGAATTCAGGGGATCCGATATAACCAGACTGGTCGCATATTTCAAAGGAAACGCCCTACTTGCCTGTTGTCATTTTTTCCCGACAACCGTTCCCCGCGCTTTAAAAGGAAAAAAGGCAATATTTCCGAATGATAGAGGCGCAAAGTAGTTCGCAAAACATTTCGATAATTTCGAAAAGGTGGCTCCTCTAAAAGGAACCGCCTTTTATTTTTGTTTTCTGGAGAGGATTTTGCAAAGATTCGATACTTTTTAAAGTCCAACACCGAACATGCTGGCACTATCGATTAAGACTAATTACTTGTCATATAACTACTTACAGATAGCGTCATGTTGGTGACGCGTAAACGCCCGTTAATGCCTTGACTAGTTGGGAGCAAAAGACTATTTTATTAAGTTATAGTTTTATAGAATGTTCACTAGGTAATGTTTCTTAATACTGGAGAATAAGATGGGTAATTTCAAAATTCCGGTACCGAAAAATGAACCGGTCTTCTCCTATGGCCCTGGTTCTGTCGAACGGGACAAGCTAAAAGCCGCGATTGAATCGCTGAAAAAAACATATATCGAAGCGCCGATGATTATCGGCGGCAAAGAAGTCAAGACCGGCACAAAAGTAGAGATGACTTGCCCGCATGACCACAAGCATGTGTTGGGTCATTACTATCAGGGCGGTAAAGCCGAAATCGATATGGCAATCGAAGCCGCGGCCAAAGCTAAACCCGCCTGGGAAAAGATGCCATTTGCTCAACGGGCCGCGATATTTCTTAAAGCCGCCGATTTACTAGCTGGCCCTTATCGCTACAAGATGAACGCGGCCGCCATGCTGGCACACAGCAAGAACGCGTTTCAGGCGGAAATCGACGCGGTTTGCGAATTGGCCGACTTTTTCCGTTTCAATGTCTACTATGCCGAACAAATATACGATATGCAGCCGGGAAATGACCCATTGACCTGGAACCAGAGCGATTACCGCCCTCTGGAAGGATTTGTGCTGGCCGTTACGCCGTTTAACTTCGTATCAATCGGCGGAAACCTTCCGACCGCGCCAGCGATCATGGGCAATACGACCCTCTGGAAACCGGCCTCCAGCGTGGTTTACACGGCGCATTTCGTGATGGAAATCCTCATGGAAGCCGGTTTACCGGATGGCGTAGTTAATTTGATTACGCCACGCGGTAGTGATATCAGTAAGTATGTACTGCCCCATAAAAACCTGGCTGGCGTGCATTTTACCGGCAGCACTGGCGTGTTCCAGGGGATGTGGAAAATTATCGGCGAGAATATCGCCAACTATAAAAGCTATCCGCGTATCGTCGGCGAGACCGGCGGCAAAGATTTCGTGATGGTGCACAATTCGGCCGATCCGACTGAAGTAGCGGTGGGGATTTTCCGTGGCGCGTTCGAATATCAGGGACAGAAATGTTCAGCGGCATCAAGAGCATATATCCCCAAATCGATGTGGCCGAAAGTGAAAGAATTGTTGATAAAGTACGCTTCGGAAGCCAAGATGGGGTCGCCGGAAGATTTCGGCAACTTTATCAACGCCGTTATCGATAAAAGCGCGTACGATTCAATCAAAGAATATATCGATTATGCCAAACAATCCAACGAAGCCGAAATCGTATTCGGCGGCAAATGCGATGAATCAAAAGGATACTTTATTGAACCGACCCTGATATTGACTACCAACCCGCATTTTAAGCTTATGGAAGAGGAAATCTTTGGGCCGGTGATGACCGTGTTTGTTTATGAGGATTCCGAATTCGATAAGATTTTGGATACTTGCAATAACACTTCGACCTACGCCTTGACCGGCGCGGTTTTCGCCAAAGACAGGGCCGCCTTAATTAAAGCCAGCGAGGTACTTCGAAACGCCGCGGGTAATTTCTACATTAACGATAAACCAACTGGCGCGGTTGTGGGCAAGCAGCCGTTTGGCGGCGGAAGGGCATCCGGGACAAACGACAAAGCGGGATCGCTTCTGAATATGATCAGATGGACATCCCCACGCACGATAAAGGAAAATTTCGTACCACCGACGGATTTCAAATATCCGTTCATGATGTAATTAAATAAATCGAACAATTTCGTGAAGGCGGTCTTAAGGCCGCCTTTTTTATTTCGGTTATTTTCTTACAAAAAAGGCCGCCCCATTTGAGGCGGCCGTCTGGTTATGCCTTTGACAGGCGTGGCCTATTTACCGGGGGTCATTTTGCAATCTGATGGTTTGCATTCTCCCGGTTTGCATGGAACGCCTTTCTTATCCGTACAGGCGGTTTTATCGGTACAATCCGCTTTGCAAGTACCAGCGGCTTGCGCTTTACCTACACACGCTTTGGTGTCACAGGCTTGGGAGCACTGCGAATTGTCCTTGCAATCCTTAGCGCAAGCTTTTTCACAGGATGAGGCGATCTTTGCTTTTCCGCCGTTAAGGCAACATTTTTCACCGGCTATGGCGTTGTTTCCGATAGCGATTGCAATTGTCAAAGCCAATGCGGTGACTATAAGGAAAGCGTATCTTTTCAAATTAATCTCCTTTTTAAAATTTATTATGTTCAGGTATAAAATTCGCGACATTGCCCGGTATCAAATACGGAGCACTGTTGAGGCGATACTTGGATCTACCCCCCGAGACGGAATAGGGTCACCTAACTTCGCGTTTTCGGCAGTTATATCGATTAATTCAAGCGGGGCTGTGGTTATCACGAAGTTATCAGGGTTAAGATATATCGAACGATTCGGTCCATCCGCGATTATTTGCGGAAGCAGAGAGAAGCATTTTTGTTCGCAGTTTTTTTTCCCGCTAAGATCTTCCGTACTATTTGTTTTGACGCGTTTCTGGATGAATTTTTGTATGTGGCAACCACCCTGGTTGCTATCGTTACAATGGCTAACCGGTTGCGGCGATTCTTGTTGGCCACAGCAATTGGTTGAAGGGAATGGATCGGTGGAACAATCTCTGGCGCCATTGAAACAACATTCGGGATAACCGAATATCGAGGCAACGAACAGGCAAAAGATTGATAAGGCGACGCAAATTCGTTTCAAGACTGGCTCCGGATTTGCATATTTTTTACATTCCAACAATTCAAGATACTGCCTATAATTAAATACGCAACACTTTTTTTATTGTTCCTGGAGGGGATAGGCCGTCCCAGAAATATCATGAAAATAATCGTTTCAATCGCGATTTTTTATGTTACCTTTAATTAGATAAGATCATCTTAAGGATAAATGGCGATGGACAAAGAGTCGTTTTGGTTGCTGATTGAAAGGGAACATGTTAAAGCCAGAAATTACTGCGGCCGGCTGGCCGGCGATTTTACGGTCGGCGATGATTTATATCAAGACTCTGTAATCAGGGCGTATAAGGGCGCCGGAGGGTTAAGGAATTCCAAGGCATTTAAAACATGGTTTTATCAGATAATCGGCAACACCTACAAAAGCCGATTCAGAACCGCCTGGTGGCGCCGGATAGTCAAGAGCGGCGAAGAGATCGATGTCGCCAGTCTGATTCAGCATAACCCATCGGGGCAGTACGAGGCCAGAAGGCGTTTGGAATACGCTATGGGAGGATTGTCGGCAGACGAACGGATGATAGTAATGCTGGCGGAATTGGAAGGCTGGAAAATATCCGAAGTCGCTGAGATATTTTCGGCCAGCGAGGGAGCTATAAAAATGCGTCTTTCGCGCGCTCGGACAAAGATGCGCGAGAGGCTGGGTAAAATATATAAGGATAATGTCGAGCTGATAAAAAAACAGGGGTTGATAGAAGTATGCAATGTCGCGAAGCCAGAAACAGATTAGCCGATTATAATTGGCAGGTCGCGGCGTATAGCGGCGACCAGGAGCTGATGGCGCATCTGGATGGATGCGGATCATGCCGGAGCCTGGTCCTGGCGGAACAGGCGGTTAGCGCTGATATCACAAGTGTGCGCGATATGACGCCAGAACGCGAGCTGGTTTTAGCCAATCTGAAAATCGCGGCCGAAAGCGATTCAGGGAGCGGCCGGTTGTCAAATCTACTTTACAGCAAGAAACGGTATCGTTTGGCTATCGGGCTGGCGGTGGCAGTATTTGGATTTCTAGCGTTCGTGCCGTTTAATTTCAGGGAACAGGCCGGATATGAAATCGCGATTGCCGGGGTTGACAAAACTATCGCCGAGGACAACACCGAGATAACATCTTTGTTTTGCGCTTTAGGTATGGAAGAGGATAAGACTTTAACGTTTAATGACTCGCTTGACGTGAATGAAATTCGGCTTAACGTTGGGGAATGTCGGGAGACATGCTACTTGACGATATCGGATTTGAAGACCGAAAAGGATGTCGCGTTCGTGGTTAAGCAAATTATCGAATTGGGATGTTGCCAGATAGATAAAATCGTACCGATTTTTCGTGATGAATCATCGAGTTTGTTAAGATATATGGCCAGGAAGTTGTTGTCGTAGAAAGATGTAGGGTTTCTCATTCTCCGCCTATGGCAGATCATTCGGAACCCGACTTACAATACTGACAAGGGCTTCGGGTACGGAGACCAGCCAGAGGCAGACATAACTCTATTCGATAATTAACGGAGGGCCATCGGGTTTCGCAACCGTCTGCAACCGCACTTGAATCAGATCGACGATACTAAGCTAACCCTTTTCCGAAAAAACAAATAAGCATCCTCATCAGTGTTGACCGGATAAGCAAAATAAAATATAATTCTCACATGGATATGTATCTTTCAAAAGAACTTCTTTATATCATTTTGATTTTCGCGTTATTCGTATTACCGCGAATCATTCAGCGTTTTCGCATCCCGACAGCGGTTACGAGTATGATTTTGGGAATAGCTATCAACTACTGGTATCCGCAGATCGGCGATGACGCTACGGTTAATTTGCTGGCCACACTCGGAATAGTCGCCCTGTTTCTATTCGCGGGCTTGGATTTAAAGTTGAATGATGTGAAATCGGGCGGATGGATACTGGTTCAAAATATCATTTTGGGATTGCTGAATATTTTCATAGCCGGTTTTATTTTTATGTCAATGTTCAAGTTGTCGATGTCGATTTCGATGTTGGTAGCGCTGGCATTGTTTACGCCATCGACAGGATTCATCCTCGATTCCTTAAGGTCGATTGGTGTGAATGAGACGGAACGATTTTGGATAAAATCCATATCAATTGCCGCTGAGCTAGTTGCGCTCTTATTGATGTTTATCATCATTCAATCGACGAGCTTGCCGAAATTCGTATCATCCACGCTGATAATGGCGTTTCTAATTATGTTTTTACCGATACTATTTAAGTTATTCGCGGAAAAAATCGTTCCATACGCTCCCAATTCGGAGTTCGCATTTTTATTGATCGTTGCGTTATTTTCAGCGTTCATAACATACAAACTTGGCGTTTACTATCTGGTGGGAGCGTTTATAGTCGGGATTACAGCGCAAAGATTTCGCCAGAATTTATTATCGCTAACATCGGAAAAAATGGTAAACGCGATCGAAGTATTCGCATCTTTTTTTATTCCGTTCTACTTTTTCAAGGCCGGACTACATGTAAATATCCGCGAGCTTGATTTAAAGACGATACTAATATCGCTAATTATCATACTGACGATTATCCCAATTAGAATACTGCTAATGGCGCTTCATTTAAAAATCGCGAAGAAAGAGACATTCAAAGCGGCATCGAAAATAGGCGTGGCCATATCGCCAACGCTCGTATTTTCTCTGGTGATCGCCGAGATATTGAGGGTAAAATTCGCGGCGCCTTTGTATATATATGGTTCGATCTGGATTTACGCCCTGGCGAATACGATGCTTCCCAGTTTCATACTGCGTATCCCGCCGATTGATTTTGAATCGCCGCATTTTCCTCATAGTAGTTTGGCGAAAAAAGAATAATCAACAGACTTGATTACTCAGGATAGTTCTTTCAGCTTCGCCATCATCTTTTGCATATCCTCCCAGAGCGGGCGTTTATACGATGGCGAACGCAGCACGGCCGCCGGATGATAAGTCACCATAAGTAACGTGCCATGGTAATCGAACCAGCGATCACGCATCTGGCCTAAAGTCATATTCGTCTGCAACAGGCGTTGTGCGGCTATTCGCCCCAAACAGCAGATGATTTTTGGCTGAATCAGCTTTATCTGATGGATCAAGTATGGTTCGCAGGTGGTGGCTTCTTCGGGTTCGGGGTCTCGGTTATTGGGCGGACGGCATTTGAGAATGTTGGCGATATAGACATCCTCGCGCTTGAGTTCCAAGGCCGCCAGCACCTTGTTGAGCAACTGCCCGGCGCGCCCAACGAACGGCTCCCCTTTCATGTCTTCATCGTGGCCGGGCGCTTCGCCGACAAACATGATCTGGGCGTTGGGATTGCCGACGCCAAAAACGAAATTGGTGCGGGTATCGCCGAGCGGGCATTTATGGCAGTTCTTTATCGTATAATAAAGCTGGCTAAGGTCGATGGTCTGAGCAAAATTATCTATTTTCGGCATTGTTATCGATTCCTGTTGGGTTGTGATATTCGGTGATTGTTCGGGTTGGGGTGCAATCGTATCGAACGGACGATAGGCCACGATCTCCCCCATCTCAGCCATCTGGCGGAAATACTGGATTGCTTGTTGGCGGGCATTATCTGCCATATCAGCGCTTTCTCGAAAACAGTTTTTTTATTTCATCGAGAATAATATCGGCCAGCTCGGCTTTGGTCATTTGAGGCAGCACTTTGGTTTTGCCAGATTTGGAGATGATGGTGGCTTGATTGTTATCCGAACCGAATTCGATACCTTTTTGAGTCGGATTATTGGCCACGATAAAATCGAGATGTTTCTGGGCCAGTTTCTTCTTGGCGTTAGTCAGTAGGTCTTTGGTTTCCATGGCAAATCCGACCACGATTCTTTTCCCTTTTTTAGCGGCGATATTTTTTACGATATCGGGATTTTCCACCAATTCTAGCGACAGGTTAGATTTATCTTTCTTGATTTTATCTTTTGCGGCGATTTTGGGGCGGTAATCGGCCACGGCGGCGGCCATGATAAGAGAATCCGCTTTGGCGAAATGCTTTTTGACTGCATCCTGAAGTTGAATCGCGGTTTCGATTTTGACAAGGTTCACGCCGGATGGGCATTCAAGCGCGACCGGCCCGCTTATGAGCGTTACTTCGGCGCCCCGCTTTTTAGCGGCAGCGGCAATAGCGTATCCCATCTTGCCGGATGAGCGATTGGAGATATAGCGAACGGGATCAAGCGGCTCGATGGTTGGCCCAGCGGTTACCAAGATATGCTTGCCCCTAAAGTCTGATTGGACAGTTAGAATATCCTTGATTTTGATGAAAATCTCGGCCGGTTCAGCCATCCGCCCATCGGCGACTATGAGGCTGGCCAGATGGCCGGTGGTCGGGCCGACGACATGGACACCATGTTGACGCAGGGTTTCCAAGTTACGCTGGGTGGCGAAATTATGCCACATTTTAACGTTCATGGCAGGCGCGATAAGCGTGGGGCCATCATAGGCCAGAATTTGAGTGGAAAGAACCTCATCGGCGATACCGGCGGCCATCTTGGCGATTATATTAGCGGTCGCGGGGGCCACCACCAACAGGTCGCCCCAATCGGCCCAGCTCACGTGTTCGAGCGATTCGCGCTGGGGGTCCCACATGTCGGTGGAAACGGATTCGGCGCCGAGCCCGGAGAAGGTTAATGGGGTGACGAACTTAGTGGCGGAAGCGGACATAATCACGCGAACGCGGGCGCCCGATTTGATCAGCAGCCGTAGCAGTTCGCCAATCTTGTAACATGCGATACCGCCGGATATGCCAATCAGTATTTTCTTATCTTTGAGAATTTCTGTCATCTGCTTTTCCCCTATTTAATGTCGGGTTTCTCTCATTTGGGCATGCGCAAGCGCTGATGCCGTCCGGCATCCGACAATAGCTGGAGCCTCATGAATCAAAGAGTCGTTTTCAAGCGCCGCTATCATGAATAAGGCGAAGTCCACGCGGCGGGTCAGATTGCTTTCGAGAATGGGGTCGCCTACGTGCTTGCTCCACACGGGTAGCCCCTGGCTTTCCCCCTCTTCGAGGTCGCTTCCGCGGACGACTGTCCAGAACTTATCGCTGGCAAACACCCGCCGACAGGCTTCGATTTGATCGTCAATATCCACTATTCGAGTGATATGCCCGATCCAGCGGACGGCGCTTTCTTGCCACTTGAACTTCTTTGGATATATATCCAGACCATCGCGTGTAATGTGCCAGCCGCAAGAAAAGATCAAGCGAGCGCCCGGACGCGCATAGTCGAGAACGGCCTGAGCTGTCCCAGTCGAGTAATGGCTGGATCCCCATGGAAACAATACAACAAGTACCCCATCGCACCCAGCCACGGCTTTCTTGATAATATCGCGGTCATTCGTGGCGCCGGGTATAATAGTCATTTTGTCCTTGAAAGTATCGAGTTTGCGGACACTCTTCTCCCGACAGACGCCGACCACCTCGTAGCCCCGGTCTAACGAATGCTGAACCATGTATTTGCCAAGCTTACCGGAGGCTCCGATAATACAAACCTTCATCCCGTGTATCCCTTGTCTTCCGTTCATCCTTTATAATGATAAAGTTTAACATTCCAGCCGCCCAAAGGCAAATACATTAATACCCAACTTAAGGTTTTTGGCTATTAAGCAAATTATATTTTCATAGTTTCAAGAAAGCTAAAATAACCTTGATTTTCACACTAAAGTTACTATTTTCTATCCAAGTAAAACCGTTATTGGAGGAGCGATGCCGAAAGTTATAGACAATATTCAGATCGGACCGGTAGTCTGGAAGATGCGGGTGGAAGTGCCGCGTTTGGTCGAAAAAGCCAAAGCTGGGCAGTTTGTGATTATCCGTGTCGATGAGCACGGAGAGCGGGTCCCGATGTCGATTGCCGGCCTTGATAAAAAAAATGGTCTTCTTACGGTAATTTATCAGGTAGTGGGCAAAACTTCAGCCTTGATGACCACGGTCCCAGCGGGAGGGCAGTTGGCCGATTGTGTCGGCCCGCTAGGGATTCCCTCGCATGTGGAGAACTGGGGAATTGCTTGCGTTGTCGGCGGCGGCATTGGAGTCGCGCCGATTTATCCGATTGCCCAAGCGTACAAAGCCGCCGGCAACAAATTAATCACAATTGTCGGCGCGCGCTCTAAAAATCTGCTTTTCTACGAAGAAGAACATAAAGCGGTGGCCGATGAGATGTATATTTGTACCGATGACGGCTCCTATGGCCAGAAGGGATTCGTTTCGGACGCCTTAAAAAAACTCCTCGATGATGGCGTAAAAATCGGAATGATTATGGCCATCGGCCCGGTTCCTATGATGAGGGTGGTGGCAAATCTAACTAAAAGCTATAACGTACCGACCTGGGTATCGCTCAACCCGATTATGATTGACGGTACCGGAATGTGCGGCGGCTGTCGGGTGGCGCTGGATGGTAAAACGAAATTCGCCTGTGTGGATGGTCCCGATTTCGACGGCCATCTGGTCGATTTCGACCTTCTAACAAAACGCCTTGGGGCTTATAAGGATATGGAAAAGAAAGCGATGAAAAAATTCCTAGAGGATCCGCACTGCCGTCTAAATGAACAATTGAAAAAAGTGATGTCGGGCAATTAGTGGTTGATAGGATCGGTAGATAAATTGAGGCGATAATAAAAAGGTAATAAATATGGCTAACCCACTTGAAAAAAAAGACAGGATGAGAATTCCTCGGGCAGTCATGCCTCAGCAGGACCCCCAGGAACGTAATCATAATTTTAAAGAGGTACCGTTTGGGCTTACCGAGGAAATGGCTCTCAGGGAAGCATCCAGGTGCTTGGAATGCCCCAAAGCTCCCTGTATCAAAGGGTGTCCGGTCGATGTCGATATCCCGGGCTTTATCAGGCTGATAACCGAAAAAGATTATGCCGGAGCCGCTCGAAAAATCAAAGAAACCAATTCGCTGCCCGCTGTATGCGGCAGGGTTTGTCCGCAAGAAGAACAGTGCGAAGCGGTTTGTGTGATGGGGAAAAAATATGGGCCTATCGCGATTGGTTATCTGGAAAGATTTGTAGCCGATTACGAACGCGAACATAATTTAGTACAACTACCTCATATCGAACCGCCAACCGGCCGCAAGGTGGCGATTGTGGGATCGGGACCAGCCGGATTAACGGTCGCGGGTCAGTTAGTAAAATTAGGGCATAAAGTAACGGTTTTTGAAGCACTTCATAAACCCGGCGGAGTGCTGGTATACGGTATTCCGGAATTTCGTTTACCTAAATCTATTGTACAAGCCGAATGCGATTTCTTGGCGAAGATGGGCGTCGATTTCCAGAACTCGACAGTTGTCGGCAAGATGGATACGATAGATGAGTTATTCGAGATGGGTTACGACGCTATCTTTATCGGTTCGGGCGCTGGCTTGCCGAATTTCATGGGAATTCCCGGCGAGAATCTTATTGGGATTTATTCATCGAACGAATATCTGACCCGTTCGAATTTGATGCGCGCTTTCGATTTCCCTAACTACGACACGCCGATAATCTACGGCGAAAACGTGGCGGTGTTAGGCGGCGGCAATACGGCCATGGATTCGGTGCGCACGGCGTTACGATTGGGCGCTAAGAATGCCTATATTGTTTATCGCCGAAGTGAGGCAGAGATGCCAGCGCGTAAAGAGGAAATCCATCATGCGATAGAAGAAGGCGTACAATTCATGATGTTGACTGCGCCAATCAATTTTATCGGTAATGGCGACGGCAAAGTCAAATCGATGGAATGTATCAAGATGCAGTTGGGCGAACCGGACGCATCAGGGAGACGCCGCCCGGTGCCGATTGAGGGATCGAATTTCACACTGGAAGTCGATCTGGTGGTAGTGGCAATAGGAAATTCATCTAACCCGCTTATCCCGCAGACAACACCCGGGCTTGAGGCGAATAAATGGGGCAATATCATAGTCAACGAAGAGACCAAACAAACATCGAGGAAAGGTGTATTTGCCGGAGGCGATATTGTTAGGGGCGGCGCCACGGTCATTTTAGCAGCTGGCGATGGCAGAGTGGCGGCTCAACACATGCATAAGTACTTGATGGAAGAAGTGAAGAAATAAGACAGTCCCCAGATTATTTTGAAAGCGACTCTGTTTTACGGGGTCGCTTTTTTCTTGGAATTTCCTTTACAATGCCCATAATTGATATTATATTTTGGTTCAGGCTTAAAAATATAGCTTCGGCACAAGAGAAGAAAGCGTTTTGATAGGAGTGGTTATGAATAGTATTTCATATCCATCGTTAATCATTGGAGCCATTGTGTTCGCGTGTTTGGCCCTTTGCCCTTTTGGGAACGCAACCGATACGGTCAAAGTCTGGTATGGTAATTATGACAGTTCGCCAATCTGGGTATTTCCCGGATATCCAACCAGAGTAGATGTTTGGATACAAACAGGGCGAACTACCAGTGTTACCGAACTTCACCTTTGCCTTGGAGCGCTGGATGAATATATAGATAGTCTATTCATTATACCGGATTCTTCGGAAGACTGTATTTATGGCAATTGGGATAGCGCTTTAATGCTGACTGATAATTATCATACTCCTCCAAATAATCCGGGATGGTCGAGCCAATCGTTTATTGGAAAAGCCGATACGGGAGGGGCACCGAATGATCCTATTAATACAACATACCCTAAAAGGATAATTTCCTTCTATCTTCAACCGAAAAACAATCCAAACCTAATCGGCGATACCATCCCTTGCCTGGGAGCTGGTCAAAATCCGACTTTGGGGGAATCCTGGGTATTTGGTACCATAGGGTTTTTGCCGCTGAAAGAATACTATAGTTCACTAAATTTCGTGAGCGTACCCGAAACCTGTGTTTATATGATAGATTCCTTACATATTTATAGCTTTCAGAATATCATGGTTTCTGCTCTTAAAGGACGGTGGATACCACCTCCTTTTGCGATTTACTGCTCACATCCATCATTGCCCGGGAATCACTTGATTAGAGCCATGTTTGATTACAATGGTGATTGCAGATTTAGCGGCGCTGACGTCGCCCATCTGGCCGGGTATTACAAAGGTAAGGCTTGTAAATTATACAATTGCCCTTTGACCCCTTATAAAATAATATATTATAGATGACTTTTCGGAGGCTGAATATTTCGCAAAGCTAAAATTTAATCATCGCCCGATAAATATCCCATAATTTTCGTGCCGTAGCCGGAGCGTGTCCGGCGTAATGATTATTGATATAAACGAATGTTAGCTGGTTTTGGCCTGTCATTTTTTCCAATATTTTCGCCCAGCGCCGCAACCTTTCATCGCGGTTTATTACTTCCTTTTCCCAGGTTTTGGTAAGTGACTCGATTTCGGTTCGATCTCCAATTAATCGTATGTAGCTAAAATCGGTCGTGACTGGATCGATTGACGAGTCGATTTCGTCCGCATGCGGCATCCAGGCATGGTCGACAAACGCCAGGGCGACTCCACGGGCGCGGAGAATATCGGTAAATTCACGGGTCAGCCACTGGCGGTTTCTGATTTCCACGGCATAGCGGAAATTACTGGGGAGATTATCTAAAAAGAGATTAAGCCTATCGAAAAACTGTTCCGGCAATTTAAATACGTTTTTAGAGAAATAAGGAAACTGAAGTAGTAACGGTCCGAGCTTCTCACCTAATTCACTAATAGTTTCCAGAAATTTATCCCGATACTTATATGTAAAATCCGGTTGCAGCAGTTTTAGGCTATCCGGTTGCGATGCTTTTCCGGCATGGACTATGGTTCGGGGAAATTTCGCGGCAAAAATGAACTCATCAGGAGTTTTGTTTTTCCATCCAAGAACAGTCTGTTTTGAGGGAATCGCGTAGTAGGTTGAATCGATTTCGACCGTGCCAAATCGGGATGAATAATACGAAAGGAATCCCGCGGCGGGAGTTTTCTCCGGATAAAATGGGCCGACCCAATCGGTGGATGAAAAAGAAGACGTCCCGATACGGACAAAGGGATCTTCGAATTTTGTATTATCGTTCACCATCAATATAACTGCTAATTGTTTTCGCCGGTTCATAAAAAAAACGGGCTGCCGAGACAGCCCGTAGAATGAGAGCATATAATTCTTAACTGCCTTGGTTAGAATTTTCCGAACTTTAATGTCATGTAAGCGGCCAGACCGCTAATATCGGAATCTTTCAGTCCGTAGTATTCGATCCCGGAGACCATCCGATAGCTTACCCCAAAGTTGGCCCTAAGAAGCGGTATAACATTCAATTCAATACCGGCTGATGGCTCGAACACAAAGAACCCATCGAAGTCGTCATCATCTACTTCATCATCGTCGTAGAAATACTTATCGATATAATTTAAAGACCCTCCGCCAACCAGAACGCCCAGAGTCGGATGGAATAATTGATGCGGCAGGATTATGTATTCAAGCTCGAAACCGCCATATCCCATCGTAAGATAACGCGAATGTCCGGGGCTTATAACCTTCTTATCGATATTTTCGTTGACCAGTCCATAACCGGCCATTCCGAGAACAAGAGTGTGATTGATAATCCAGCCGCCCCGCGCTCCAACCAGGATAGCGTTCTGGTCTTTTATTTTGGTATATTTTGCTACCGGGGCGCCAAATCCGCCATGGGTAATCTTGCCCCCAAAAAGCATCTGGTCTTCGGCGTGAAGTGAAACGCTGGCGAATAAAATCGCGATAAAACCAACAATTAATTTTTTCATCAGGGCTCCTAATTATTTGATCATTCTTTTAAAAGCCGGACAATTAACATTTATTTGCGCCAATGATAATAATCATTCATGTCATAAAATAAATAGTTTATAGCTATTTATCAACATGTTTCGAGATAAATTATTTATTTATAGAGAGATAGAATATTGCCGATACTATATTCAAAATACTTATTATTCTACGGAGGGTGGAAATGAAACGTATTCTGGGTTTATCGATTTTAATAATGGTCGCGCTTCTATCGTCAAGCGCTTACGCCGACCTGTGCAGTTATGCGTCATCAGTGTTATGGCGTCAGGCCAACGATGTTGCAGTCAATGGTTCTTATGCCTACTGCGCCGCCCAAAACGGATTAATGGTAATAAATATCGGCAACCGGGCGACGCCGCAGTGGGTATCGCAATACTATACCCAGGGGACCCCAAGCGGGGTTGCAGCCAGCGGTTTTTATGTATATATGACCGCGTCAGAAGAAGGCTTATACATTTTTGCATCCACCAATCCCGAAAATATCCAGCTTATTCGTAAAGTAAATACGCCAGGTCAGGCGATGGGCGTTTTTATTTCGGGAAATTATGCTTATGTGGCGGATGGAATGGCCGGATTGCAAATTATCGATATAAGCGTTCCGATATCGGCGGAAATAATTTCGAATTTCGCCGATATAACCGTGGCCAAAGACGTTTATGTCGCCAACAATTATGCTTACGTGACCGATAACTATGGGCGGCTGCATATTATCAATGTATCCGATCCCAATAATCCTACCGAAAC
>CAZTNJ010000043.1:0-11027 GCA_964614835.1 uncultured Ignavibacteria bacterium
TTATCTTGAAGTATCTGAACAGTTCGAGCGGCAAACTCAGCAGCTTGAAGATATTAATCGTCAGGTAACCGACGCGCTTGAGTCCAACAGTCGTCTGTCGGCCTATCTCAAGATAATTCTGGAATGCCTGGACGCTGGCGTTATAGTGTTCGATAATGATGGCGCAATCGGGTTATTCAACGAATCGGCCGAAAAACTAACCGGCGTCACTCGTGACAGGGCGATTGGAAACACATATAGCGCCCTTTTCTCAGGCGATGAACACAAAACCACCGGCCAACTTTTAGAGAGCCAGGAGAATCGAGTTCGGGGCGAAAAATGGTTTGGCGAACAACCGGTAGGGTATTCCTCGAGCAAAATTTTCGATGAGACCGGCAGATGTCTCGGCGTGGTTGAAATCCTATATGACCTATCCGCCGAAAAACAATTGCGCGAAACTATTCGACAGGTGTCGGCTCTGGCGGCCTTAGGGGAGATGTCGGCGATTGTGGCGCATCAGGTGCGCAACCCGTTAGCTGGGGTGCTGGGCTTTTCGGATCTGTTAAACCGCGATTTGCCCCCGGATCACCCTTCGGCGCCATTAGCGGCCAAAATCGCGCAAGGGGCGCACGAGGTTAATCGGATTATCACAAATCTTCTGGATTTCACCAAGAAAATCAAGCCGGATTATCGAGACATGGATTTAGTGAAATTCCTAAACGATATTGTTGCATCAATTCCCGAACAACCTTTCGGTGCCGGGCTGCAAATCGATTGGAAATGCGATATCGATTCGTTGATGTACCGATTCGATCCGTTGTTATTTCGGCAGGTGATATTTAATATTGCCGAAAATGCAGCCCAGGCGATGGAACCTGATGGCGGGATGTTAGGGATATCATTTACAATGCGGGATGACAAGCAAATCCGTTTGACTATATCTGATTCGGGGCAGGGATTCAACGAGGAAGACGCTGAAGTATTATTTAAACCGTTTTACACCACCAAACGAAACGGCACTGGCTTAGGACTGGCTATCGTAAAAAGAGTAATCGATTTTCACAATGGCACTATCCGGGCCGAAAGCAAGCCCGGCGAAGGGGCCGTTTTTACCATAACTTTACCTATATAAAATGGGACTACAATGAGTTCGAGGATTTTAGTCGTAGATGATGATTCGCTGGTACGCGAGTTTGTATGCGAAACGCTCAAAAGGCGCGGTTATTTCGTAGATGAGGCTGAATCGGGGGAGACCGCCATTGAGATGCTTTCCGAGGCCGACTACGAACTGGTTATCACGGACCTGAAGATGCATCGCGTTACCGGTACTGATGTGCTTCGCGAAACCATGAAGCTTCAACCGGAATGTCGAGTGATGGTTATCACGGCGTTCGGCACAATCGAAAATGCGGTTGAGGCGATGCGGATTGGGGCTTGCGATTATATCACCAAGCCGATTACAGCTGATGAATTGGAAATCCTGGTCGAACGTTCGCTCGAATATAAGAAACTGCGCGACGAAAATCGGACGCTTCGCAATGAACTTGACGATAGATATGCTTATACTAATCTGGTAGGCAATTCGCCTTCGATGAAAAAGATGTTCGAGCTGATAAAGAGCGTGGCCAATTCGCCATCGACCGTGCTGGTAACCGGCGAAAACGGGACCGGCAAAGAACTGGTGGCACGGGCGATTCACTACAACTCGAATCGGGCTAATAAACCGTTTATCAAGATGAACTGCGCCGCTTTACCGGAAGGGCTAATCGAATCGGAATTGTTCGGACACGAAAAAGGGGCGTTCACCGGCGCGATTAAGGCCAATAAAGGGAAATTCGAACAGGCAATCGGCGGCACGCTTCTGCTGGATGAAATCTCCGAAATTCCGCCGCGGATTCAGGCGAAACTTCTGCGGGTAATTCAGGAACGCGAAATCGAGCGGCTGGGCTCATCCCAGACAATACCGGTCGATGTGCGTCTGGTGGCGACATCCAACCGAGATTTGAAGACGATGGTGGCCAAAGGGCGTTTCCGGGATGATCTCTATTTCCGCCTGCAAGTGATTCCAATAAATCTTCCGCCGCTTCGCGAACGTCTCGATGATATCCCGCTTCTGTGCGAGCATTTTATCGCCAAGTATTGTCATCGGGAAGGAATCCCGAAAAAGACGCTGTCGGATAAGGTTGTGCAGATGTTCATGGGCTACAACTGGCCGGGGAATATCCGCGAACTGGAAAATTATATCGAACGAGCGGTGGTGATTTCCAATTCGGAAGAACTCAAGCCGGGCGATTTCCCGATGGATTTGAAAGCTGGCAATTTCGCGCCGACTAATGACCGCATGGAAGTCGGGCAGACAATCGCCGATATGGAGAGGCGGCTGATTATGAAAACGCTCGAAGCCAACAACTGGAACAAGGAACGCACCGCCGATGTGCTGGGGATTACATCTCGAACATTACGGAATAAATTGGCGGAGTATAAGCAGGGGGAAGGGGAGTAGGAGGTAGGATTGGTGCCAATTTGGCACTACCTTTCCGGATATATTCAATTTCGTTACGCTTGACAATATCGCCATAATCATATAATATTCTCATCAAGCAATAGCCAGACAAACCGGGTAATAACGCCAGTTTGATTCATAAATATAAGGAGGCGGATTGCTTAAACACATAGTTGCGATAATCGCCGTAATCTTAATTGTAGCAGGATGTTCCGGCGTCGGCAAAAAGCGCTCGCCGGATGGGCCGGTTGCCTTTCAGACAATCCTTTCCGGGCAATACAGCCAGGCCGATACCGCGGCGGTCTATCTAATCGATAACAATGATCAGTGGCGGAAAATCTGGGATTTGGCCATGGGCAGACAAGACCCTCTTCCGCACGCAGTCAAACTCGATTTCAAAAACAATATGGCGCTGGCCGTATTTATGGGCAAAAAAGGCGCGGCCGGCCATCGGGTGGAAATTTCCAAGATCACCAAAAAAGGGGAGAAATTGACGGTGCTGGTGAAAAATCATCACTCATCGGGGGGGATGGTTTTGCCGGTGGTGACATCGCCTTATCATCTGATAACAATCCCAAAAGGAAAATACAAACTCAATGTTCGCCATGAGCAAGTCAACGACCAAAACTAAACCGACCGCAATCGTGATGCTCACACTCGATGAAGCGATTCACGATCGAGTGATGGCGGTTTTCAATAAGCGGCCGAAAGTGACATCCCGGGTAAACCTGATAATGTCGCGATCGCGGCAGCAGATGGTTGAAGCTATCCCGGAGGCCGAAATATTTTTCGGCTGGCGGCTTTCCGAGAACTATTACAATCAGGCGCAGAATCTCCGCTGGATTCATCTGCCCTCCGCCGGTATCGATGGCGCGTTACCACCAGCAGTTTTTAACAGCGAAATACGGGTCACCTGTTCAAAGGGGCTTCACCAAGACCCAATGGCCGAAACCGCTTTTGCCATGATCTTGAGTCTTACTCGCGGCCTTCATCACGCCCGCGACCTGCAGAAAGAAAATCGCTGGGCGTTTGATATAGTTTCACATAACGCAGGCACTCTGGTAGGTAAAACTCTCGGAATAGTGGGCGCTGGGCATATCGGTCAGGCGATAGCCAAACGGGCGAAAGCTTTTGGACTGAAGGTTATTGGAATCAATCAAAGCGGCCGCCGGATAGCAGGATTCGCGGAAGTTAGATCGATAAGCAGTTTATCGTGGCTACTTAAACAATCGGATATAATCGTTCTGACCTTGCCGCTTACCGATAAATCGAAAAATCTGATTGGACCGAGGCAATTCGCTCAGATGAAAGATAACGCAATTCTAATTAATATCGCGCGTGGCCGCATTATCGATCAGGATGCGTTAATGAGCGCGGTCTTGGATGGCAGACTTGGCGGCGTAGGTCTCGATGTATTTACAGAAGAGCCGTTGCCCTCGGATTCGCCGTTATGGACGATGCCGAACGTATTAATCACGCCTCATATCGGCGGAGTAGTGCCGGATTTATACGAGAAAGTCACCGATCTTTTCATAGATAATCTCGACCGCTACTTAGCGGGGAAATCGCTTCGGGGAATAGTCAACAAGCAAAAAGGATATTAGACGTGGCAGTACCAGTCGTTTATGTTTCGCGTAACGGCGCGGTGGAATCCGTGCATTATGGAAACATGGCAATAGTCAACGCGGACGGTAAATTACTTTATAAAGTCGGCGACCCTAACGCAGTTACGTTCATGAGGTCATCGGCCAAACCCTGGCAGGCAATCGATATAGTCGAATCAGGGGCGTACCGCAAATTTGGTTTTACCCCTAAACAGTTGGCGATAATGTGCGCTTCACATTCAGGTGAAGAGATACATACGCAAGTTGTCGGTGAAATCTTGCAGAAAATCGGAATCGAGCCGGAGCAGCTTCAGTGCGGTATCCACACGCCTTTATACTATACCCATCGCAATATAGCGCCGCCGTCGGATTTAAAAATTACAACTCTTCATCATAACTGCTCTGGTAAACATGCCGCGATGCTGGCTTTGTGCAAATTCCATAATTATCCGACAGAAAATTATCTGGATATCAATCATCCACTACAACAAACGATACTGGATAATATCGCCTGGCTTTGTAATTATCCCAAAGAAAAAATACTTGTCGGTATTGATGGCTGTTCGGCTCCGGTGTATGGAATGCCCCTGTACAACATGGCCTGGGGCTGGGCGCGATTCGTGACTCCGAATTCGGTTCCGGCGGACAAGGCCAAAACGTATTCGACAATTTATCGGGCTATGATGGAAAACCCCGAAATGATTGCCGGAACTGGCCGCTATGATACCGTTTTAATGAGTACCTGTCGGGGAAAAATCTTGGCCAAGGTCGGCGCCGAAGGGGTTCATTGCGCCGGTATTATCGATAAAGGATACGCTCTGGCGGCCAAAATTGTCGATGGCGCACGCCGGGCGATCTTCCCGTTCAGCTTGGAAGCGCTTCACCAGTTAGGCGAAATCAATGATTGTCAGGCGGAAAAATTACTGGAGTTCCGCTATTCGGTAATTCGCAACTACCGTAATATCGAAGTTGGCGATTTAAAAGCGGATTTTAAGCTGGAGAAAGTTGAAAATTAATGCCATCGTTCAAGAACACGGCCTCATCGCTATTATTTCGAGTAGTTCTTTTGACGATAATTATGGCGTTGTTGACATCTTATTCGGACGCAAAGAATGTTGCAAAAAAAGCCCCGGTTTTAAAAGAAATCGGGGTTTTTAAAACCGGAGGGATTGTAAAAGGTGTAACAATCGATAAAAATTACGCATACATTTATGATCTTTATCGCGGATTATTCATTGTCGATATTTCCGATCCGGCGAATCCCAACCAATTAGCAGTTATCGATTCCGTCGGGTATGGTCCGGCAGCTAAGACCGGAAATTTCCTATTTACTTGTACCAGCAATTATAATTTATCCGTTTTTAATATCAACATTCCGCATAAACCGTTGCTGATATCGCAAAGAAAATTGAAAAGTTATCCGATTAAAACCCAAATCGATAGTAATTGTGCGTATATTATAAATCGAATGGAGGGCATTCAGATATTCGATATTTCGCGTATTAATAATCCTGTCCATTTAGGTGGTTTCAAGACGCCGGGTTCTGTCGGCGATATGGCGATAAACGGCCATTATGCTTATCTTGCCGATGGGCATACTAAAGAGGATACTGTTCAATTTAGCGGTGGATTTTATATAGTTGATATAGATGAACCGGCCAATATAAAACTATCTGGCCGATACGATATCGGGGCTCACGTTCAGGGAATATGCCTATCTGAAAATTACTGTTTTTTAGCGGCGGGGGATTCAGGAATCTATATCATGGATGTAAAAAGACCTGATAAGCCAAAAGTAGCCGGTAGAGTCATGACTCCTAATTACGCATTCAATGTCCGGGTCTATGGAGATATTATGTATGCGATTCAAGGAGGCGAGGGACTGGGTGTATATGATATTAAAAGCATTAAAAACATAAAACTTCTAACGGAATTTAAAGTAAACGGGTTAGTCGTTGATATAGTTGAGGTGGGAAACTATTTATATCTGGCCGCAGGCAAAGCCGGAATGGTTATTGCCGTATCCGAGTGAACATTAAGTAGACTTCCCAAATTATTCTGCGGCATTAATTTGACTTTATTCGCCCCATATCCTATAATCACTTCGAGTATTAAGATGTCGGGTAAATGTTTGTACGCCGACAATTGAGGAAAGCGCCGTGAGATGTCCGATCAGGTCGGGCTAAACGGATTTAATATATCCATAAGGAGATCCGCTATGGAATTCATCCCCGAACCGTACCGAACGAAAGCAGTCGAACGAATAACGCTTCTACCCAGGGACCAACGTATCGAACGTCTTCGTCAGGCCAAATATAATGTCTTTAAAATACCTGCCGCCGATATCTTTATCGATTTGCTTACCGATTCCGGAACAAGCGCCATGAGCGATAATCAGTGGGCCGGTTTGATGATTGGCGATGAATCTTATGCTTATTGCCGCAACTATATCACATTTGAAGATACAGTTAAGGATATTACCGGATTCAAAACAGTGATACCGGTTCATCAGGGAAGAGTAGCCGAAAACTTGTTGTTCACTTCGATAGTAAAAAAAGGGGATTACGTTCCCTCCAATAACCATTTCGATACCACCCGAGCCAATGTGGAACATCAAGGGGCGATAGCAGTCGATTTGGTTGTCGATGAGGGACTTGATCCGAAACTCGACGCGCCATTCAAGGGGAATATCGATTTAAACAAAGTCGAAAACCTGATAAAAAAAGTCGGCCGCGATAAAATTCCCGTGGGGATGTTAACGGTAACCAACAACGCCGGCGGAGGACAACCGGTGTCGCTGGCCAATATCAAAGCTTACAGCGAACTACTTCATAAGTATGGCATTCCTTTTTATCTCGATGCCTGCCGCTACGCCGAAAACTGTTACTTTATCAAGAAACGCGAACCAGGCCAGCAAAATCGGTCCGTTAAAGAAATAGCCCGCGAGATGTTCTCGTTCGCCGATGGCTGCACGATGTCTGCAAAAAAAGACGGTCTGGCCAATATCGGCGGATTTATCGCGACAAATAACGATGAGCTGGCGGTCAATATCAAAAACATGTTAATCCTAATCGAAGGGTTTATCACCTATGGCGGATTGGCCGGCCGCGATCTGGAAGCAATCGCACGCGGTTTGGTCGAAGCTCTCGATGAGGACTATCTGGCTTATAGAACCGAACAGGTAAGGATGTTCGGGCAGATGTTGCTCGATGAAGGAATACCGATTGTACAACCGCCGGGCGGACACGCGATTTTTGTCGATGTCAACGGGTTGCTGCCGAAATTTCCCCGCGACCAATATCCCGGCTGGGGCGTGACTGTCGCGTTATATCGGGAAGGCGGCGTGCGGGCCGTGGAAATCGGCGGCGTTATGCTGGGGCAACATCCTGATGGCAGCGAGCATTTCCCGGAGATGGAATTGGTGAGACTGGCGGTACCGAGACGGGTTTATTCGATGGCGCAGTTGGCATATGTGGTATCAATACTGAAAAAAATCCGCGATGACAATAGTCTGGTGAAACCGCTCAAGATTACCTGGCAAGCGCCGGCATTGCGCCATTTTACCGCCGATTTCGCGGAGATTTAAGCTATTTCCCCGCAGGGGTGACTTTAACGGTCACCTAAATTGAGTAGGTCAAGAGCCTCAAGGCTTCTGACGATATTCCATTTTAATATCGAATCCAGGGGATGTATAAATGTCAGAAATTATATCACGCAGCCGCTACCCAGCCAATCCTCCCGATAAAATCCTGTATAAAGAGGTAATCGTATCCGCGACTACCGATCAGGTATGGCAGGCCTGGACAACCAGCGAAGGGGCTCGTACATTCTTTTCGGAAAACGCGGAGATAGAACTTCGATCGGGCGGCAAATACGAGATACTATTCGTAAAAGATAATCCCGTTGGCCAACAGGGTTCGGAAGGATGCCGGGTACTGTCGTATCTGCCGAAGAAAATGCTATCGTTCGAATGGAACGCGCCGCCGGAATTCGGGCCGTTGCGTGTACAGCATACGATAATGGTGTTGCTGTTCGAGGAGCATCGTTCCGGCGAAACGACTGTCAGCCTCAATCAACTTGGCTGGGGCAGGGGAGAAGCCTGGGACAAGCTGTTCGAATATTTCGAACGCGCCTGGGGGTATGTGCTGAAAAATCTACAACAGCGTTTTTTATCCGGCCCGATTGATTGGTCGGAATAAAGTTTAGTAAGTTTTATGCGTCAAGATGGAGTTGCTCGAAGCGAACGACATCTCATACGAGCCCACGGCTTGGCGCCAGGATTTTTTCGCCTGCGGCGAATTCAATCCTAACGCATAAAACTGTTAATTTGTGATATATTAATGTAGGGATAAAACTCCTTGGAATGGCAACAAAGAGAGGAGTGTATGTTTCAATCAATCTTAATGTATAGAAAGTATTTATCGATAATTGCTTTTATTTTTATTTCGGGCAAACCGCTATTGGCGACCGAGGTCCTCCAGTTGATGAATACGATAACAATCAATCATGACAGCGTCCGCATAACTTCAGTTAATCCGGTTGGGGATTTCAATAATGATGGATACGACGATATGGCGAT
Source organism: uncultured Ignavibacteria bacterium (assembly GCA_964614835.1). Classification (GTDB taxonomy): domain Bacteria; phylum Zixibacteria; class MSB-5A5; order UBA10806; family 4484-95; genus JAAYTW01. The sequence goes on from CAZTNJ010000043.1 coordinate 8,666, forward strand.
TACAGTTTGTTCTACAACCCGGTATACGCAATATGACGCGGTTTATTTATACTATGGCGGGCCTGATTTTAACACGATCCCTGATTTAATATTTGTAGGGGACACGCTTCACACATCCCCTGCCGAAAACACAATCGGTTTTGGTTATCCGGTGGCCTTAAGAGATTTCAATGGCGATGGGTTCAATGATATGGCTATCTCCGCAAGTTTATTTAATAGAGGCTGGTACACGGGAAGAATATATGTTTATTTTGGCTCAACCAATCCGGATACGGTAGCTGATATGATATTGGACGGTCAACAAGCAGATGATCGCCTATACTGCGCTTATGGCGGCGACTATAATGGTGATGGTTATGGCGACATGTTAGTTTGCGCCCCCAATGAATCCTATGGGCATAAAGCCTTTATTTATCTTGGGGGGAACCCACCAGATACCAACTATGATTGGTCTTATATTTATTATGAACAACGGATTCAAAGATTAATGGGAAATAGCGATATTAATGGCGATGGGTTTGATGATTTTGGTTGGGGAGTAAATATTGATAATGTATTTCAAAGTTACGTCTTTCTCGGTAATGCTTCCTTGGAGCAAATATCTTCTGACACTCTTCAAAATAACTTGCTTGAATTTGCCGGGGATATTTCGGGCGATAGTATCGCAGATTTTATCACTCGGGATGTTCTGGATCCGTATAACACTTCTTGGTATCTATGTTTGGGAGGGGATCCATTAGATCTGAATCCCGATTATTATATGTGGAATTCATATGATGGTAATGAATTTCGCATTTATCATCAAGCCACTAATACCACCAAACTATTGCGAGATGAATGGTCGATTCATCGGTTAATTATGTATAATACCGGAGTACCATTTGACACAATTCCAACCAATATTTTCGATTATGGTCATAATCGTTACCACTATAGTGGGCTAAATATCGGAGATGTTAATGGTGATGCCGCTGATGAGCTAGCTTTTATAGATTCAACGGAAATGCGTGTCGACATTTATTCTATTGTAACTACCGACATAGAAGAACATAACGAAAATCTGCCTTTAAATCACACACTAATAACTTGTTATCCTAACCCATTTAATTCATCCACAATCATCAAATATCAAACTAACGAAGGAGTTGAAATCGGAATCTACAACGCATTAGGGCAACAGGTGAAAGCACTGCGAATATCTTTGAATGGCGGACAGGTTATTTGGGATGGGACGGATTATGACAACAAATCTGTAGCAACAGGTGTGTACTTCGCCAGAGTAAAATCATCAGGAATCGGCGGCGGAGCAAAGCTGTTGCTGCTCAGATAAAATAAAACTAAAATCAGATATAATACTGGATGTCCGGCAATTGCCGGACATGACATGAAACGGTAGTATTCAGCAGAATGTCAATATCTGTCATTCTGACGAAAGTCAGAATCCAGGATTGGATACTTGTGCCCGGCAGTTGTCCTCAACTGCCGGGATAAACGGCAGATGTGGACATTTGCCGCTCACAGTGCGGTTAAGTCGCCGCATCTGGCCGCCCCGTCGAGTATGGAGACCCGTCGGCACGGCAAGTGCGCCAAAATCTCCTGTTGCGACTTTCGCAAAAATCGCCTATAAAAACCGCATGAATATCAAATCGCTTGGGCTGTTTCTGATGTACCTGGCCGCCGCGCTATTTATTATGTCGTTAATCCAATCGCCGGGATTTATCAACGAACGGGCAGGCGTGATTCCCATGACCGATTTTTCGGCGCATAAGCCGTTTGTCTATCGCGCCTTGATTCCGATCCTGATACGCGGCGTCGAATTGGCAACCCCCGAATTCGTTATGAACGCGATAAACGGCGCACTCTCGGATTTCCTGTTAAACCAGAGCCGAACCGCCAATCTGCCAATCGATAAAACGATCGCATTCACCCGATCCGGCTATCGAATCGTCATTTTCGAAATATTGAATCTGGCCTTTCTGATAGGATTCCTGTATTGCCTTCGGTGTTTAAGCAAATCGCTAAAACTGTTTTCGGCAGTATGGTGCGATATCATTCCGCTGGGGATAACGTTTGCCCTTCCAATTTATTTCAACTACGGCAATTTCATGTATGATTTCGCCGCTTTGTTTTTCTTTTCGCTGGGTTTGATATTTCTGCTCAAACAAAACTGGAAATGGTATCTGTCGATATTCGTCCTGGCTCTGATCAACAAAGAAACCGCCATCCTGCTGACCGTTATTTACGCACTATACTATTACGACCAAATTCCAAGAAAACTATACTGGCGGTTGCTAGTGATTCAGGTTATTGTATTCATCGCAATTAAAACCGCCTTGTCGCTGACATTCGCAAACAATCCCGG
>CAZTNJ010000043.1:11037-14000 GCA_964614835.1 uncultured Ignavibacteria bacterium
TCTGATATCGCCAACTATTTCCGATTCGACCCGGTTGGCGTGGTGCCATTAGCTCGGAACGGCCTTAATATCCCATTGCCACGTGGGATAAATCTCGTGATGATCGCGCTGGTCGGATTCCTCATTTTCTACGGCTGGCGAAACCAGCCGCGTTTTCTCAGGCTGTCGCTGATTATTGTGCCGATATTTTTCGCAATCGGGATTTTGATCGGGTATATCGATGAATTACGTTCATATATAGAAATCCTGCCAGTGGTCTATCTTCTGGCGATAACCGGACTGGCGCGAATTTTCGGAGAACGAAAGCGTTCGGGAACCGAATAGCAGATGCCCGTTAAGACATTCAAACTCACGCTAAAAACCAAAGGCTTCTGCCATCTGGAAAATATTACTGTTCCGGTGCAGGAGGCGCTCGATAAATCGGGGATTACCGCCGGTATCGTTTGCGTGGCGGTGGCCGGTTCGACCGCCGGAATCAGCACTATCGAATATGAGCCCGGCCTGTTGAAAGATATTCCTGAGTTTTTCGAAAACCTGATTCCCTCCGGCCATTCGTACCATCACGACCAAACCTGGGGGGATGGCAAAGGCTTTTCGCATCTGCGATCGTTTTTGCTGAAAACATCGCATACGATACCGTTTACCGACCGCAAGCTGATATTGGGCACCTGGCAACAGATAGTTCTGGCCGATTTCGATAACCGCCCCCGCAGCCGCGAGGTGATAATCCAGATAGTGGGGGAATAACTTTGGCGATAACCATCGAATCCAAACTGAATTTCAAGACCCTTGAATGGCGCGGAAACGCGCTGCGCCTTATCGACCAGCGCGAACTTCCCAATATACTCTCTTATTTCGATTGCTGTGAAACCGAAGATTTCGTATTTGCTATCAAAGAACTAATCGTGCGAGGCGCCCCCGCAATCGGAATCACCGCCGCCTACGCGATTGCACTGGCGGCAAAAAGGGGGGAGGACATCATTGCAGCGGGAAGTTTATTGAAAGCCAGCCGTCCTACAGCCGTTAATATTGCTTGGGCGGTTGACCGAATGCTCAAAATCGCCGCCGAATCGAACGACGATTTCGAGAGGCTCGAACGGGAGGCTATCGCTGTCCACACCGAAGATGCCGCCATGTGCCGCAAAATCGGCGAACATGGGTCGGCTTTAATAAAAGATGGCATGAATATCCTGACTCATTGCAATGCCGGAGCTTTGGCCACCGGCGGAATCGGCACGGCTCTGGGAATTATTTATACCGCTCATTTTGCTGGTAAGAAAATCCATATCTGGGTCGATGAGACCCGGCCAATTTTACAACGTGCTCGTATAACCGCCTGGGAAATGGCGATCGCTGGCGGTCCGCATTCGCTACTATGCGATAACATGGCGGCCAACCTGATGGCGCAGGGGAGAGTTGATTGCGTAATCACCGGCGCCGATAGAATTGCCGCCAACGGCGATATCGCAAATAAAATTGGTACTTACAATCTGGCGGTATTATGTTCCTATCACAAAATTCCATTTTATGTGGCGGCGCCCTCATCGACATTTGATGACAATACGGCCACAGGTGAACAGATTAAAATTGAACAACGATTACCGGATGAGGTTAAGAAAATCGGCGGGTTGCCAATCGCCCCTGAATCGACTTCCGCATATAACCCTGCTTTCGATATTACGCCTCGTGAAATGATTAATGCCATAATCAGCGAACGTGGTATTAATAAGTTTTAAGGGGCAAGCTTTCAAATAAAAGCGCCCCCGTGTCATCTGCACGGGGGCGAAAAGGACTGTGGGCCGTATGTGGGAATCCTCCGGAGGGGGGTAGAGGACCGCCCAGCTGGCCCACAATCAGATCTGATTAGTTATCACCTGCTCTTATTGCCCCACATCATTGGTAGTTCCAAGCTGTTCAAATTTTGAACCGGGCTCATTACTGCGATCTTCATTTGAGGTTGTTGGACCTTTGGTCCCGCACCCCACGATCGCAAATATAAGCATCAAAGCGGCAAATGTCAAGAGAAGTATTCTACGCATTTAAGTCCTCCGTTTTTTGATTCTGACTTTTAATCAGCTGTTCCTTAAGCCATTTTGCCTCAAAGGCTTTCTTGAATCTGGCCAATCTTGCATCGCTGATTCCCATTGGTTTTTCGGGAGTAGCCTGCTGATTTTTTATGGCAATCTGGGTTGCCATAAACCCGCCTGATTCTACCTTTACTTTAAAAGAGACATCTTCTTGCATATGCTTTCACCATTAATATTCAGGCGATAGAAATACACGCCCGAGCCCGCCTTTTTACCGGAATCGGTCGCCCCATCCCATAACAAAGTATGGGCACCGGGTTCAAGAATTCCGGCGTTTATAGTCTTAATTTTTGCTCCAGTAACATCGTAAATTTCGATTTTGGTGTCGGCCGCTTTCCTCAAATCGAATTTAAAGTCGGTGCTTGAATTGAACGGATTAGGATAGTTTTGCATCAATGCTATCAATTCGGGTATCGCATCCCCGCCATCGTTTATGCCTTGAGTCGAATTCACACTGATATCTACGGTCATCTCAGTTGAGGAGTTGCTGATATTCGCCAGCGCGACATGGGTGGCAGTTCCGGCGTATGAATTTGTATTCAAAGCTCCGCTGCCGTTAATCTGCCTTACATTGGATGTGCCCGGAAATGGATCTCCGGCATTTCCCAGGTTAGCGCCATGTTCAAGCTGCCAAAGTCCATCCGCCTGCACCAGAGCTACCATATAGTGTTGGGAGTAGCCGCACCCGGGCCACCATTCGGAATTGTTATCGTACATCCCGGCATCGATATGCCATAAAAGTAATCCCGATCCGGGAAGATAAGTGTCGTAACCTGTTTGCTGGCGGTTTTCCACCAGGAAAAACTCATCGCCAAATTCTCCATTTGTCCATAACCGATACATTGTGGGATCTGATTCTGATGCCGGTACGGTGGC
>CAZTNJ010000043.1:14010-18732 GCA_964614835.1 uncultured Ignavibacteria bacterium
TAAACACCAAGGGAAGAGCGTGTCCCCATCCCAAGTTTAGTTTTGAATAAGCGTCTAAATGCGCTGGAGAGCTTCCCAGATTGCCATTCCAGCTTCCACCAGCCATTAGACTCCACTTACCAACCCCCTCGGATGTATAATCGGTATCGTAGAGATCACCTAATCCGAATACATGTCCCAGTTCGTGGCAGAAAACACCGCATGTCATGTCGCCCGGAGTTACCCAATACTCCGGTTGTATAGAATAGGTGCTAATATATACGCCATCCCGCAGGCGAGGGTTTATACCCCACTGATGTGACCAGATATCGTTATCGGAACCGGTATATTCGGCTCCAGGGCCGGCATGGACAATAATAAGGCCATCTACAAAACCATCGCCGTCATTATCAAATTGCGAAAAATCGACTTGCGGATCGATTAGGTCCACCAGATCTTCAGTCAATTTTTGCGAATTATGCGGGTATGTGCCGATTCCATTTAATCCGTTAACATAATAGGCATATGTTTGGGGCGCCCGGCTCCAGCCCAATTCCGAAGGTGATTGCGGCGTGGTAATAGTCAACTGGTCGTAAGAAACCTCGAGATAGTAATTCGCCACAGTTCCGGTTCGATTATAATATATCAGTGTGTCGAACTTGGCCGCGTTGACCTGGGCTGTTTTATCGCTGAAATCGACAATAATCGTCAAGAGCTTCGTTTCGCCGGCCAGGGCAGCCTTACCGAGAGGGTTAAGTCCAGTCAAAAGCGGTCCATTTACCGGCGAATCAACGCCTATTGCCCGCAATTCAGCTTCATGACGAGCGTAATAGGGCGCTTCTATCCGGCCCTCGCTGATCGCCTGTTTAAGTTGCGGACTGGCGGGCATCGCGTCGACATCCGCGACCCAGATTAAACCAAGTACCATTCCAAATAGGAGCGATACAAGGATAAGTGAGACGCGCGGTTGCCGAACCTGTATCGGCCGCGGACGTTGGGCTTTGAATCGCTTTTGTCCGCGTTTCTGAACAACCGGCTGTTGTTTTGTTGGTTGTTTTTTAAGAGTTTGCGTTACCATAGAATCCCTCCCTTAGAATCTTAAGCCCATGGCGAATGCCAGTGTGGCGCCTTTAGTTCCTTTCGGTATAAGTGAACCGTAGTTAGCAGCAGCGAAATCCAGATGAAACGCTCCCAAATAAATTCCTAGACCGGCGGAATACATCGTTCCTTTGTCTCCACCCATCGATACGCCTGCCCTAAGCGGGAAAACGCCGATAGGCCGATATTCAATACCGGTTGATACTCTTGGATTGATCGAATATGCTCCGGAGGACGATGTGGCTTGAGTCCAATCGAAACCCCAGGTGGTACTTTTCCCGTTTCTGGCCAAACCAAAGCGAATTACCGTGGGCATCGTCGAGGAAAATCCGGCGATATCATAAGTCGTATCGCTATTTTCCACGAGCGAGTCATTGATTTCATCATCGCTCATCGCCTGAAATGTAACGGGGTCCATCTGAAACGCAAATCGTGTTTCTTCGGTATCCTTATTCCAGTTAATTTTGGAATAGATATTTCTTACCGAACTTGAGAGTGTCCAATTTTCGGCGAAACTTACCGCCGCTCCGATATCAAACGAATGCCCCGAACCGCCTAACGCTTGCCTGATTGTCGCGTGGCCATCGCCGACGTATCCGGTGTCTGTCGTGAATACGCCGCCCTGGGCATCGATGATTTTTTCATAGGCGATTCCATACAAATAATGATAGGTCGCGCCAATCGCCAGTTGCCCGGTTGACCAGGTTTTTATGGGATGGCCGTAGGAGATGGAGCCATCCGCAATGGCCTGTGCCTCTCCGCGACTATCGCTTAGGCTGACATCAGGTTTGATAGCGTTTCCGTACAATAGAAGTTCGAACGGGTCTTTATCCAGTTTAACTTTGGATTCGCCGACTCCCCGAAAATTAACCGCGAATCTCCAGACTGAAAAATTCATGCTCCGCGCTTCGCCCGCGAAATTCAAGCTAAGCCCTTCGCCAGGAATTTTATCGAGGATTGCTTCTTTATCGTCATCGTTAAGGAATTTACCGGTATAAGTATTGTAGTCATCGAGCGAGAAGCTGTTGTTTTTTAAATCGATTCCAAAGCTTATGAAATCCAAGGTGAAAGATGGATTGGCCGATAATCCTAAGTTAGCCGGATTATAGCCGGGCGCTTCCAGCCCGAATGCCAGCGCCGTATATGCGTCCCCCATAGCCATGGCCCGCGGGTTGGCCTGGCCGCTGGCAAAAATCATCGGACTATTAGCAGCCGCGATAAATATCGTGGCCAGCATTATTTTCAGGGTTTTTGATTTCATTTTATGTCCCCTCCAATTACTTGTCATCATCCCAAAGATTATCGCCGGCGTTAATCTGAATTCGGGCAGTTGCCTGTATTCTCATATAGTCAGAGCCCTGAATATAACTGCCGCCGACGCCGGTAGGCATCAACACGACTTTAGGCGCGATGTAAACCTTGTCATTATCGAAAATGAGAATTTCTTGCGAATCCAACGAGTCTTCGAATACTGATACTACCGGCGCAATCGCGAAACCGTCATTATCGGTAACGGCGCTATTGAGTGTGAATGGTCCGATAACCAACGCGTTCGGGTCATCGTAAATAGTAGAATCGCCGCGCGTGCTGATATAAAGGCTAACCCTTGCTCCTACCGGCAAACGATTCGAGAGCGTGGCCGATATTTTGCCGTAACCGAATGTCTTTTCCAGATCGGGTATATCCCCTTCGTTAATATCCGATTCGTTTATGTCAAGATCGACATTGATAGTATCATTTAGAGAAAACGCCAGCGGCGATGTGATGTTGACTTCGCCAAAAAAGTAATCGCTGCTGGTAATAGTGACCATTTCCCCATCGGGATTGAATACGGCCTCTCCGGTTATCGCAATTCGCTCTGGCGGAGGGTTTAAAAACGCCGATAGTTGTTCCGAACCAAGTGCGAGTACGGTTGCGCGGGGAGGACTAAAGCTGTTTGCTTTTCCATAAATCCTACCCGCCAACCCCAGATTTCTCGTGAAATTTTCGTTATTAATCGATAAATTTACATCGGCGTCGGCGGTACTGTTATTGTATATCGTCAGGTTCAAACTCGCGTGAGTCAACTGAGCCTGATTTATTTCATCGGGGATATCGACATCGGAATAGATGGTATCTATATCAATCGATGTCGGTTTTACCTGGCCTGAAACCGATCTCAATATAATATTAGATAGATTTATTTCAACCTGAAGCGAATCTGTGCTTTTATATGTTCTTTCATCCGGGGCCGAAGCTGCGATCGCGGCCGCAGCCACAACCTCGATAGCTTGCGGTTTTACCATCCCGGCCGGTATGAAACTGTAACCATTAAGGTCTATTCTTTGATTGACCATATCAAATGCCGGTAAATCGCGCGCGACAGCCAGTGTATCCTGACCATGAGTGAAATTCGGCATTCTTATAATCACATCTATTGGAATAGATAAGCCGTTGGTTACCTGTATATCGACATATCCCGAATCAATTATGGCCTGGGTAATCAGCGATGAATCCCCCATCGATATTGTCCTGCTCAAATCGCGCGACAGGTCGGGTACTTCCGATTGAGCCGCCGAAACCACGATTTCGTTCGGAAAAGAACAGGTGGTCAGCATAGTATCGGTGCCGCCGGCCACAAACGATGCCGGCACCGCGCCGTGCATCAAATATACCAACTCGTTAGTGACACTATCGCCTGATAGATCGAAAGAGCGAGTTAAAGTCTGGCCTTGATCCAAGCCATTCTCAAAATACGCAACTCCCAGCGGCGTGGATAAATCGCTTTGATTGTACAGCGTCACTATTAACGTATCCAGATCGACTCCAAGATCGTTGTTGATTGTCAAATCCATTTGGCCATTCTGAATTAGAGCCCAGGAGAATCCATCCAGAGGCTGCATGTATTCATAATGGTCAAACGAAGCTGCCGGTATCCAGGGAGCGCCGGGAGGCAAACCAAACGATGCTTTTGTCAGGGTTATCCCTTGAGCTTCCGGCGGGTCAATATTGACCGTTCCAAGATATTGGACGTATTGCGTATACTCGCCTTGTACTCTAAGGTTATTTTCTACTAGCACCGTATCAAGGTCTTCCTTGATTTCGAAATAGGGATTGCCAAGGCTGTCCAGATTGATTAACGAATCATCAATCTGATCCAGAATATCGCTTAACGCGTAGGATTTATTCACCAGCGGCAAATCCCAGGTGGTCTCCCAGCGCGGCGCCTCCGGCTTTTTGATAGAGCAGCCCGAAAGCAAGAGCAGTCCGGCCGCTACCGATAGGATAGTTATCCTGAATAGTAAAGCTTTCAATTTCCCCTCCTGATCTCTTAATCCACACTTCCGATTTCACTACTTATCTGGCAGGGGATAGGGCAATTGGCATGCCGGAAAAATCCAGTAGTGTAACAGCTGTTTCAACTATGTAGGATGTTGGTATATGAAGATTTACAGATGATATCAGGGAAAAGGAATTTAGGCGATTAGCTTATGACTATGGCCTGATGGTTATAAATATGGGGGAGAGCCCATAGGGGGGAACCAAACGAAAAAGGCCAACCAGATGGGCTGGCCATTTCTGCGAAACATTAATCGGCTTATTATCTATACGTTATCCTCAACACCGCCGAATCGGTTATCTGCTGGATTATTGCCTGGGGTAAAT
>CAZTNJ010000044.1:0-5172 GCA_964614835.1 uncultured Ignavibacteria bacterium
GCAACCTTAAGATCGCGGGGCATGATTCGCGCTTGAAATCGGTTTTAGGCCGTCGCGGGGAGTTCGCTGCTTGCTATTATCTTATTGAGGTTAAGATATATTAACAACCGATCATCCAGCTTTGCCACGCTTTGGATATAATCGGCCCCGGCATGACCCCCTCCGGTCACCAGTTTGGGCGCATCTTCCAATGAGCCCGCCGGTACTCTCAAGACCTCAGATACACCATCGACAACCAGCCCTACGGTTTCCCCGGACACATCGACCACGATAATCCTGGTGTGATTATCATGCTCTTTTTCCTCAAGACCGAATTTCTTGCGCAAATCGATTATCGGGATTACTTTCCCGCGCAAATTGATGATCCCTTCGACATAATACTCGGTGTTGGGTACGGCGGTAATATCCACCATGCGGTTTATTTCCTGAACCAGAAGAATATTCACCCCGAACACCTCGGCGCCGAGATTGAAGGTTACCATTTGCTCCAAATCGTCCGCCAAATTCTGTCCGATTTTTTCGGCCATATTATACTCCCGCCATTTCTTTTTTGCGGAGTTTAAAACCGCCAACCAATTTGCGAAGCTCTTCCGCCTGTCTGTTCAATTCCTCGGAGGCCGAGGCAGCCTGTTCTGTTCCAGCGGCTGATTCCTTCGTGATTCGATTGACGTTCTCGATGCTCTTTGATATTTGTTCGGCCGCCGCTGATTGTTGTTCGGATGCCGTGGCCAATTGCCGCATCATTTCCTGTACCGTCTCAATCGCTTTATAGATTTCGGTCAACGAATGATTGGTCTTATCGACCAATTCGCGGCCCGCCAATACGTATTTCTGCGAATCGGCTATTTGGGCGTTGGTGTTGGTAACGTCAACCTGAATTCCCTTAATCGTTTCCGCGACTTCTTTGGTCGCTTTAGTTGTCCGTTCGGCCAGCTTGCGGACTTCATCGGCAACCACCGCGAATCCCCGGCCCTGTTCGCCGGCGCGAGCGGCTTCGATTGCGGCGTTAAGCGCTAACAGATTGGTCTGATCGGCGATATCATCGATAACCTTGATAATTTCGCCTATCGCGGTGGCTTTTTCCGCCAAACCCTCGATATTCTTCGCCGTTGTGTTTGATGATTCCACAATCTCATTCATGCCGCTTGAAGTATCGGATGCCAGCTTGCTGCCCTCTTGAGACTTTTCCGCGGCCCCTTTGGCTTTCTCAGCGGCTTCGGCGGTGTTGCGCGATGATTCGACGATTGTCGCTGTCATCTCTTCGACCGCGGCTGATACTTGCGCCGTTTGGTTGGTCTGTTCTTTGGCGCCGGCTGATAGCTCTTCAGCTGAAGATGAAATCTCATTGGCCGCCGAGGCTAGCTGCTCCGTATTAAATGCCACCTGGGAGATAATATCATGAAGTTTATCAACAAATGTGTTGAACCAGGTAGCAAGTTCGCCGATTTCATCGTGGGTGTTGGCTTCAAGACGTTTAGTCAAATCGCCTTCACCCTGGGCGATATCCTTAATCATCTCAACCATTCTGTGTAGTGGCTTAATAATAGAATTCGCCAGCACCCAACCCAGAATCACGCAGAAGCCAATCGTAATCAACGAAATTATAACAATGGCCGTTGCCACTTTACGGGCGCCGCCGGTGAATTCATCCATGTAACTGCCCGCTGCTATGATCCATTTCCATTCCGGGAAATATCTGTAAGATGTGATTTTTTCAGCTTGCTTGCCGTTACGATCCCAAAAATACTTAATCCAACCGGTTTGGTCGGCGCTTAATTTTGTGGCTTCCGCCATCATAGTTTTGGCAAAATCATGTTTGGCGATACTTTCGCCTTCCAACTTGGGATGAACCGTTAAGGTGCCTTCCAAATCCATGCAGTACAAGTATCCCGTTTGGCCGACTTTAATCCGCAACAAGCTTTCTTTCAGAAGGGCCGCGTCTTTTTCTTTAACGCCTGTATACAATATCCCTATAACATTGCCCTGGGTATTTTTAATAGGCTCATAAGCTGCCGTATACCAGTCATCTACAACCCAGGCTCTGCCGATGAACGATTGCCCGCCCCGGACCACTTTGTCATACACTTCGTCAGAGACTTTTGTGCCGAGAGCTCTTTTGCCTTCTTTATTTATTACGTTGGTTTGGATTCTGATAGCTTCGCCATTTTTTACTTGGAATATCGTGCAGGTCCCGCCCACGAGTTCTTTTACTTTATCAACAATATTGCTATTGTCATTTACGGTGAAATCAACACCTCTACCCGATAATACAAGCTTATCATTTTCTATTTTGGCGACTCTTCCGCCATAAGAATAAAACTGTTCCCGGGCGACATTGAGCGATGATTTAACCTGGTTTAGTGAAATTGCATTGTATGATTTGCACAATTCGTAACCTTGAGCTACCAGATGCTCGAGATCGGCTTTCCCGGTTGCCTCCAGTGCGTCGGAGGCTTGTTTGTATCCCACATAGCCAAGTATTGATGATGACACGACAATCAAAGCCACAATCGATACGATCAGCTTGGTTTTGATTTTCATTTTAATCTTCATTTTTTGCTCCTGAAATTTTTGTTAACCTTGTTGCCTGCTTATTTATTATGATTTTTCACTAGAACCTGAAATAACTGGCGAATTGCACCCGGGTATTGTAACCGGTTCTGGCGTCAATATATTGCGTTTGTAAATAATCGACTTCGCCAATTAACTCGATTGCCTTTTGAAGTTTGAATATCACATTGGTATAAACTATTTCGTTACGAGCCCGCATACCGGCTTTTAAATCGGCGTTTTTTGGGTCATCGAGACCGCCGCCAAGCGTCGCCGCCCAGGAATCGCTGAAATCATACATCAATTGAGCCCAGCCGCCGCCCGCCTTGATATTTGTTACCGAGCTGGAATCGGTAGTGAAACCCTGGTTGATTCCGCCCAGGAAACTGTTGAGATTCTCACCATAGAATCCGCGGCTGGTGAAGGCGAACTTGCCGATTTTAAAAGTAACATCGGCGTTGGCCGAATAGGTATTTAGGATATGGCCGTGCGCCGCCAAATCGTTGATTTTCTTGTTGCCATAATGGCCTGATACCGACGCGGTTAATTTACCGACCGTCAGCCAGCTGCGTCCCATCAGCCAAGGCATCGCGGTTTTTTCGCCATTATCAACAGGATCAAGATCGCCGGCGGAATTATCTTCATACTTGATATCGCCAGCCATAGGCCTATTGATACTGAATGCGAATTTCATTGGCTTTTGTTTTAGAGTGAATGCAATCTGCGGATAATTCATCCACAAGTTGCCAGCGCAACCCATAACCACGAAATTGGCCGTATTCGGGAATGGTCCCGATATCAACGCCCAATCCTGACCCATACGCAACTCCCATTTCGGATAAACCATCTCGACCCAGGCATTGCGAAGCCTTAAATTGGGCTGTCTGGCGGCCGTCGATGAATTCGGGAATCCGCCCGCAAAATCGACTTCCATTAGAGCATTGCTCTTGCCATTGGTTCCAAGCGTCGGGCCGGCCATCTTAAGGCCGATTCGTGAATGTCTTGCATTCATCGTGAAAACTTCTTGCCGCGATTGCGGTGTGCCCCCTTTGTTGGCGTACAACAGCCAATCTCCCTTGACTACTTCAGTGTTATCCCTGATTGCTTCTAATTTAATAAAGCCATAAATTTTGACATCATATTTTGAAATGGCGTTCTTATTGTCCGCCGGAGTTGGCGCGGTAGGCGGAGCTGTCGGTTTGCTTATAGCCGTTTTTACTTCACCGGTTAAGTTTCTTAATTCGGCCACTAAATCAGGCGGTATCATCGAACTGCTGGTTGGATTCGGTGAATTTTTGGCCTCGGCCAGTTGCTTTTCCATACCATCAAAACGTCCCGATAAGGCAGTCAATGATTGATCGAGTGTTTGATACTTGCCCATTGTCTGCTGAAGCTGGGCAAGTTGGGCGCGTAAATCATCAATGGCGCTATTAAGCGCGGTTTGATCTGATCCACCTCCACCAATGGGTTCACCCGTCGCGATTTGTTTTTCCAACTTCTGGATATCCTGTTTCTGCGTCGATTCAAGCTGGCTGAGTCGCTTGTTGATTTTTTCAAGACTTAACAGAACATCGACAAGGTCTTGTCCCAAGGCCTGTGATGTCATAATGCCGCAAAAAATCACCATCAGCGTCAGCACTGCGATTCTGCGGATTACCATAAATCCCTCCCCTAAATATTGGTAAGTTAGTTGTATTCGAGGTCATTTTCTATCTCACTATTCGACACAAAATTGGCCAATTCCAAAAATAGCGTCAAAGGTTGTTACGCCACCCAAAAAAGTTGAAACAATGCGGAAAGATGGAGTCGCTTATACTATAAATGAATTACTATCGGGGCTGACCAATGTTACCAGACATTGGGATAACTTTATATACAGTAATAAATTAAAAGCCCCGCGGCAGGAGCACCACGGGGCCGATAGCGGAAAACTCGATCACGGCTTATGCATTCATCGGCAAGACACTGGACGAGATTATCTTATCCAAATCCAGATAAATCAGAAGACGGTCGTCCAATTTAGCCACGCTTCTGATATAATCCGCCCCAGTATGCCCCCCGCCGGTTACCAGTTTCGGGGCATCTTCTAATGAACCTGCGGGTACCCGCAATACTTCAGATACACCATCAACAACCAATCCTACCGTCTCTCCCCCGACATCCACCACAATTATTCTGGTATGGTTGTCATGCTCCTTTACCTCTAACCCGAATTTTTTGCGTAGGTCGATAATCGGGATCACTTTCCCGCGCAAATTAATTATCCCCTCAACATAATCCTCGGTATGCGGGACTGCCGTGATTTCCACCATCCGGTTGATCTCTTGCACTTGAAGGATATTCACCCCAAAGACTTCATGCCCAAGGTTAAATGTAACCATCTGCTCGAGATCGTCCTTTTGGGCTTGTTTCACATTGTCCGCCATCTTAAACCCCCACTGATTCTTTTCTGCGAAGCTTGAATCCGCCAACCAATTTGCGAAGCTCTTCCGCCTGACGGTTTAATTGTTCCGACGCGGTTGCGGCTTGCTCTGTTCCGGCAGCCGATTCTTTGATAATCCTGTTAACATTCTCGATGCTCTTGGATATCTGTTCCGCCGCCGCCGATTGTTCCTCGGATGC
>CAZTNJ010000044.1:5182-18605 GCA_964614835.1 uncultured Ignavibacteria bacterium
TCACTTACGGGTTAAAACCGCCTTTATTTTCGGGGAATGTTGGGGTTGGTTTTTTCAACATTTTATTACCGGACAACACGTATTTCTGGGCATCGTTCATTTGAGCATTGGCGCCGTTTACGTCGGCTTGGATACCCTTTATTGTCTCCGCGACTTCTTTGGTGGCCTTGGTTGTGCGTTCGGCCAATTTACGGACTTCATCGGCAACCACCGCGAATCCCCGGCCCTGTTCGCCTGCGCGGGCGGCTTCAATAGCGGCGTTCAAAGCCAGCAAGTTGGTCTGGTCGGCGATATCATCGATAACCTTGATAATTTCACCTATCGCGGTGGCTTTCTCGGCAAGTCCTTCGACATTTTTCGCCGTGATACTTGTCGAATTGACGATTTCATCCATACCGCGGGATGTGTCTTCGGCCAGGCGGCTGCCTTCTTGTGATTTCTGGGCGGCGCCTTTGGCTTTTTCAGCGGCTTCACCGGTATTCTTCGATGATTCAACGATAGTGGCGGTCATCTCTTCGATAGCGGCTGATACCTGCGATGATTGATTTGTCTGTTCTTTGGCGCCGGCCGAAAGCTGTTCCGCTGAAGACGAAATTTCATTTGCCGCGGAAGCTAATTGTTCCGTATTGACGGCAACCTGCGAAATGATATCGTGCAGTTTATTAATAAAGGTATTGAACCACTCTGCCAGTTCGCCAATCTCATCTTTGGAGGCTACTTCAAGGCGTTTGGTCAAATCGCCTTCGCCCTGTGCGATATCCTTAATCATCTCGACAACTTTATTTACCGGCTTGGTGATACTGTTTGCGATAATCAAACCTAATACCACAGCCAGAATAATACCGACAGCCAAGCAACTTATGATAAGCGTAATAACCGAGGAGGCCGTTTTCTCGCCATCCTTAACAGCGGCTGCGGCCTGTTCGTCATTAAGTTTGGCTATTTTTTCCAGCGAAGCGCGTCCGGCCAAATATGCTTCACGAGTTTCCAGCGAGGCGGCATAATTACGCTTATCGAGGTCTAACATACGCGAATCCTCCGGCTTGATACCAGAAGCAAGCATACGATCTTTTTCTGCTGATAAGTCCATAACTATTTGATGTTTACTGAGGAAATCTTTCCATTGTCCGCCGAATTCCCTCCAGGTCGCATCTTCTTCTTTATTCTTTGGTATCGGTTCATATACCTTCCAGGCGTCAGTGGCATTTTTAATCGCGTTATCCACAAAGTCGTATTGCGCTTGCCGAATCTTACTATCAAAAACTAGAGGGTTTACTAATGCTCTTTCTCCCAGCAGAACCGCCGTCTGAGCTTCAATTATCTTCTGAATTGAGCCAACCGCGGGCATGTTCTGTTTGCCGATTACAGTTACCGAGTTGGAGATACGCGAGGCGCCGAACCACCCAACCACGCCGACCACGGCCACTACGACCGCAATCAGTAAGAATCCTCCCAACAGCTTGGTTTTGATTTTGAGACTCACTTTTTGCTCCTTTCGTTTATGTTATGTCAAAAATACAACTGGTTGTTGGATACGTTGTAATTCAAATTTCATCTCATTTACATTTCATCGTGTATTCGTTTTGCTATGCTCAACTTTTTTTTCGGTTTATGAAGTCCCTATTTAATTTCAAGTTTTATACACTATTTCAGATTGTAACATTTCTTCTAATGCTATGTAGCTTCAACAAGTTAACGATGAGCTCTGGTATAATCGGCTGCTTTTTGGCCCAATCTGCGAACGAACTGGTTAAATATGCAATGGTATAGAATTTGAAAATCGGACGTTTTCTTTTATTTAAATAAAAAAGGGCGCCGGGTAAGCGCCCTTTAAGATGGCTTATTGACTTGAATTTACTTCAACATCAACATCTGCTTGGTGATATTCTTTTCGGGTGTCGCCAAGCGATAGAAGTATACTCCGCTGGATGTTAGCTGCCCTTTGCTGTCCCGGCCATTCCAGATTACCGATTTGTAACCGGCTTCCTGATAACCATCTACAAGCGTTACGACTTTCTGTCCAAGCACATTAAATACATCCAGAGTAACTTTGCCCGACATGGGCAGACTATAATTAATAATTGTCTGGGCATTGAATGGATTGGGATAATTCTGGGCCAACGCGAATTGCGTAGGCAACTTGTCTTCAGAATCGATTCCGCTGCCAGGTCTGAAATATCCGACTGCCTTGGCTGATCCTATCGATTGCGCCTGATATCCAGTACTGCTGTAGGTGGCAACAATATAATACCAGTAAGCGTTACTGTCGGAAACTGTGGTATCGCTGTAGAAATTATTAACCACTGGCGCGGAATTGATTTTTGTGAATGTTCCCCTTTCCCAGCGGCTGCGATAAATGTCGTATCCATCCAAATCCGCATGGCTAACCGCCGTCCAGGTTAAGTTTATTCTGTCGTTCAGGGAATCGGATGCGGTTAAATTAGTCGGGATTGGGCATTGTTCAAGCGCGATATTCGATTGTGCCGAATAGGCGTTAGCGCTAATTGACACTCCTGCGACCGTTTGCGGGAACCACCCGGCTTTGCTGTAAACAATATCAACGCTCCCCGGAGCCAATCCAGCCAATCGGTAGTTGCCGATATTATCGACTGTTAGAATCGACTGTCCGGTTGACGCCTGAACCTGAATGCCGCGGTTGTCGCCGCCGTTTGCGGTCGCAATCCCGCTAACGCCGCCGCGACCGGTGTTGGTGGTAATCCGGTACATCTTGAGTGAATCGTTGGCTGTTGATGATAACGTAACGCATCCCGGCGCCCACTGATTGGAATAGCTGATATTAAAACCTATCGACTCAGTCGGGTCTTCCCAGCCAATTGTGGCGTAATTTTCTTCGGCATCAGTTTCGCCGTTTTTGATTTTCCTATACAAGAATTCGAAAATGCCGTCGCCAGTTATCGACGGGTAGTAGGTAGGATCGTATAAGATCACCTGGAAATTTTGAGTAGCCGTGTAAGTGTTGCCATTCAGATTATACCATTGCACTATATATCTATGGTTGGCCGTATCCGAATAGTGATATACGTTGTTGGTCCCGCTCGGTACCAAATCATCCCAGAATGGCGCAATCATGGCCGGGCAGTCCGATGGATCGGGGAACGGCCAGTTACGGAAAGAGACCCATTGAGTCGAATCCATGCTGATCCACCCATTTGAACATATCGTTATCTTTCTGTAAGTTTGGCCGTAGTAAATGAAATTAAAAGGAAGCGATACTATACGATTAGCGTCATCACCCATATTAAGGTTCGTCCCGAGTGTGCGGATATCGGTCCAGGACCAGGTCGGATGCTCCGAGTAGTTCAAATCGGTATGATCATAGACATAGTAGCCGTAGGCGTCTGGTCCGGATGGGTCAGTCGTCGCGATAGTGCCGATTGTTAGATTAAAATTGGTAGTGTAATTAACGCCGTTGCCATCGGTGAGATTAACCGTAAATGGCACGCTTTTGCCTTTGTAAGCTAAGGCGTCGACCAATACAGTAAACTGAGTGGCATCATTATTTGCCGAATCGTTCACAGCGATTGTGCCGAAACTGCCCACGACTCCGGTTACATGAACCGCCGGTTCAGTAGAAGACAGCGTTCCTATCACGTTTGGAGCGAGAATATGACCCTGATTTTTTATCGTTACTCTAATTGTGGCTGTTTCATCCGGATCAAGGCGCCCATTACCCGATACAAGTACTCCTCCAGCGATTAATCGGGGGGCGACAATCGGAACTGTGAAAAATGATTTCCAGCCCTGCGGATTATCCGTGGAGGTCACCTCAAGCCTGAAAGAGGCTGTTTGGCCATCAAGGGCAGCCGGCAACACGCCAATCACGAAAGATCCGTTTCCCGAATCTATCTGGCCGCTCTGGATATTGCCATAACTAACGACGTCTTTGTATGGGACTATCTTATCTGCTTCAAGAGGTACTAAACGAGCTTGTACCGCGACAGCCGAATCGGTTGAACCGGTATTTTCTAAAGCTATTGTAAGTTCAATTGTCTCCGATGGATTGGCTTGAGTATCGCTATTACCGCGACTGAATCCGGTTGTATCGTCTTTAATAGACATGGAGTGGAAGACTATAGTTTCGCTGCCTTGAGTTATTGTTATGGTGCCAAAAAATGGTCTTAAGTCACGTCCCGATATCGTCATTGCCAGAGTGCCGGTTGTGTCGGTTGGTAATCGCAATATTGCAACGCCGTCATTATCGGTCCTGCCAACCGAATAAAACCTTTCACTGGTGCTATCGGCCATTCTTAATGTGATATAGGCGCCTACGATCGGATTTTCGGAATTATCCGATACATTGATTGTAACGTAATTTTCGCCGCGGTGGACGGTCGCCGGATAGCTGGCGTTTATCGTTTTGGGCCGAGTTATCCTCATCTCGCATTCCGGGTCACCCAGCATATTGTAAGTGTGGAAATATTTCTGAATTTCCGACAACGCGCGGGGATAACTGCGGTGTTGTTGTAGTTTCCCGGCGATCGCCGCAGTTGCAAAATTGTAGGTGCCAGATTCCAGTAAACCAAAATAGAAACCAACGGTGATAGGATTATTCCACTGAGTATGGGTACCGCCATCCGTTGAACCATAGAAGCATGGGCCTCCTTTGGGAGATGCTTGGGAACCCATTCTAATCCATACTTCGCCAAAACAGGGGTCGGTGCTAGACCCAAAATTACCAGTTCCGCAAACAATCGATGTCATAATACCGGGCTTATTAACGTTGTTAACCGAACTTAGATTGCCTGTATTGTAACTTGGTTCATACCACCCGGATGCCCCTGCCCAACCGCGATAATTTACGTAACCCACTCCCGGGGTCATCGCCGCTGTGAGAACGCTTGCTGGAGGCGTATAACCCGTTCTTTGGAAAAACGTATCCACTTGAGTGAAACCATGTTGAAGTAAACGCTCCTTGACCCATAAACATGTCCATACTGGCGTGATAGCGTGTTGATCGGTTCCAATCGATACGGCCTTTTGCCAGAAAGTTTGATCGTCGGACGCGTCGGGTTCTTTTTCGTAAACTATAACCTTGCTGATAAACGCGTTTAGTTCGGTGATATTATCGACCGCGGCCCGCGCCACGCCGACATCCGGAAGCCAATCTGAACCATTTAAACATGAGTACTGATGATCTGATGTATAAGAGCTATAGGGAAAATCAGGCAATAATACGCCGCCAGAAGATATATCTTTATCGCCTACCAGCATCACGAAATCCGGCCTCGTTTCGGCGTTATTATAGAGGTTCGTGAGATATGTTTTAATCTGGACATTGGTAGGCCTTCCAGTGGCATTTATATCGCTGGTGGTCACCAGTTGGATATCATACCCTTTGGCGCGTTTCCACTCGGTATATCTGGTAATCGGAGCCTTCCAAAGAAAGCTGCCGATATTAGGAACGATCACTACGATACTACCGCGTTTGATCGTTGTTATATTTAATTGCGCCATGTATGAATCGAAATTGCCAAGCATCATTTTGTAAAGCGGGTAAAACGCTTCGGATAGATAAGGCCTTCTCGATATCATCGGGTTTACGACCGGGCCATCATAACTTATATTTACGTTAATATTTCGATAGATTTTTAACTGATGTCTTGCAGGATTATATTGAACAGGGAATACTGTAGTTTGAACCATCCTGACATCGTTCATAATAACCGGAGTACCGGCTTCGACGATATTCTCAGGATAAAAGGCATCCTGATTGTATGCTGTCGCATTTATCGAAAACGACACCGGTTCCGCGTAACCGCCTTCCGGTTCTGGAATCTGCGCCGGAATAATATCGACATCATCAATGATATCATAGCTTTCGAAAGTCGCGCTGACATTTACTCCGGCATTATCTGGAATACCTATAAAAGTCGAAAGAGTCGGTACTTGCGGCAATCCGACATCCGTAAGTATACCCGCGGTTAAGTTATTGCCGTCAGGCAACTGGATTATGCTATAACTGCTGTTCCAGACATTATCGGGCACTATCGCGACCGCATCCGTTCTGATAGCCAGACTCGTTGAATTTGGGGTGGCGGCCGTGGTTACAACCTGTGATGAGTAACCGTCAAGGCTGCTTACCACGTTGACCCTTTCCGCCACGGAAAGGGTTGTCGCGACTAATACTATCGCCGTCGCCAGGCCCGATATTATGAATCTATTAATCTTGCCAATCATGTTGTTTCCTCCAAAGCTGCTAAATTAAAATAATAAATTTTCAAAAATCATCAGTCCCAGGTCGCGATCGGCGATATAGATATAATTCGAATCGGCCCAGATGCCATACGCGTATGGGGTTGTATATGCCGCCACGAAAAACGGGGCATAAGGATTAGCGATATTGAATACTTTCAATCCACCGGATGCATCCGCCATGAAACAGTAGTCTCCCACCAATTGAAGGTCTTTGCTTCGGCCAGAAGTATTGACACTGCTTATCAGCACAGGATTGGCCTCAAACGGAGTTACATTATCGTAGGCAGCGATCGTGTCGGGCAGTCTATATACCTGCAGCCCGCTTCTGTCGTCAGTGACGAAAGCATATTTTCCTTTGGTGGCAACTGATAACGCCAATCCCGGAGAATCGCACCAACCGGCAATTCTTGGTCCATTCATAAGATTGACGACCGAATCAGGGAAGTCGAATGGATGAGTCAACGAAACATCCAGCATCACTAATCCCGTGGAACCATCGGCGATAAACACGAACCTGCCAGTATAATAATCATAATAAGTGGAATCCCGTTTAAGCGTGTCATGGTACTGAACATACACGCTCATCGTATCGAAACAAAGTCCCATGGCATCGGACTGCATTAAGATTTCATTCACCGAATAATTCGGATTGGTGTGGGGAAGGGGATCATAGATCATGTTGTAGAGCCTGAATAAATTGCGGTTGCCGGAAGCTACGGTCAGGATAAATAAAGAATCGTTGAATTCGACCCCTAATATATCTTCCAGATTTTGATCTAATCCCTGACTGGAATTGCCCATCGCATATGGGTCAAGCGGTAAAGTGGCATCGACAACCTGAATTTTGGCATCCATGTCGGCTACATACACATAATTATCGCCAGGTCGTTTCCAAACGCCCTTGGCAATATCATCCATGCGCGTATCAAGATTCCCAATCAATTCCGGCGATTCGGGATTGCTTATATCGAATATCGTTAGCAACGCCTCGCCATCAGCGATATAGGCCAGATTGCCTTCTACAAAAATATCCTGAGGTATTCCGAATGTGTGAGTATTGCTTAATAATCTGATATAATTGGAATTATTATTTATTTTGAATGTCCAAATCGATGCATCCGACCAATCGCCCCAGATATTGCGGTCATTTTTGGCCCGGACACGCCAGTAATATGTGCCATTATTTAATGTCTGGCTGGGAGAGTAGGTTGTATCGGCCACTTCAGCCCCGACAATAATACCGGTGAATATGTTATCGCTTGCGATTTGGATATAATAAGCTGCAGCTCCCGACAATGCCCTCCAGCCAAATGATGGCGTCTCCGTATAAACGGTATCAACCCGATTTGGCGGAGTCTGCAACGTAACCTTGCCGGGCAACTCCCCGTAGATTATTACTTTTTCTTTTGTGCAACCGCTGATAGAAATCATCACAACGGCGGTCATTATTATGATTACAGCCAGACACACTTTTACTTTTAATGCGGCTCTCATTAGTACTCCCTTAGCCATCATCGGCCTAAAAAATCATGTTAGCTAATTTCTCTCTCGAGCCCCGGTTACTTTGGTAGGTTGGTCTTTAAATCTCATAAGACCTTTCAGTTATATGTAATATAAACCTCGTAACCGGCCTGTCAAGCGAAAAGGCCAACCCCTACCGGTATTTTCCCCAACTCGAAGCCATAGTTTAATTAAACTCCCGTCAAATATAAATTGTTTCAATCTTTATGTATGCAATTTGAGATGGCAAAAAACGGGAAATCTATACGATTTCTTAAAAGAAAAAAGGTCTGTTATGGCTTGAATTGCGAATCGGCATAAACCTGATAAAAACCGGATAAATCAAGGCGGTCTTTTATTTCGAAAGTCAGGTTCATGATATCCTCCGGATTAAGCTTATCGGTTGAGCGGGCGCAGTATGACAGGAATAAATTTGCCCAGTGCGCAAATGCTTTCATAGAGGTCTCGGCGAGCGCGCTGTCTGCTCCCCGGATTAATGAACATAGGCCATTGTTATCTACCGAGATGTTAATCAGAACCGGATACTTACCGGTAAGTTCATCCTTGGCTTTACGAAGGTTTTTTGTCACCATGTAAGCGCCTATTTTATCCACGCAGTTGGCTGATATGATATTGATGGCCTTGATCAGGAAATCGAATCCCGCTTCAAACGGTTCGGCTTTGGATGGGGCGGAGATGCTCAATTGGCCGCGGGCGAATTTCCGCCCGATAGCGGAGATGGCCTCGCGGCAGACCACGCCGAGCGTATTGAGGTTGAGTTCCGGCCTGCCAATTATAAGGGTGATTTGCTCCTCGTTGTTATAAAGGCGTCCCAGACCGGACTCAAAAAAGAAATCTATCGACATGCCGCCCGGGAAAGCTTTGCCCAGATGAAGCAATGACAGGGCGATATTTTTGACCTCATCTGCTGAATATGAAGCGGGCATCATCTGATAAGTAAGAGCCCGGCTTTTATCGATTACGATTATGCCGGTGACCCCATTTACCGCTCTTATATTTGAAAGAATCTTGTCCATGATTAAAAGTTGGCTGCCTCTAATTCGCTTAATACTTTGGAAATATCGATATCCGGCTTAAGACCAAGTAGATATGTTTTGCCATCAGAACCGGTTAAGATAAATTTCTGGTTGCCGGATGTTCCCACCGCCCGTTTGAATTTGCCCAATCGCGAATTTTGCGTTATGGCCGAGACAACATCGTTTATAAGACAGATGTTTTTTGAAATCGGGTCGTTCTTGGGTATGGTTTTCGATGGCTCGACATGCATATTGGCGCAAATTTCGGTAACCTCCGAGATACCGCTAATCAGCCGAAGTTTATCCTCGGCCGAAACCTGGATCTCCATAGGCTTTACTCCGAAATCGCGGGGGCGAGTGGCGATAGAACGCGCCACTGAAATATGCGTGGTTTTAATCAGCTTCTCCGCATCGCCGATATCGTCGGGGGTATCCAATTTTTGCTGGAAGATTTTTTCGACTTTGTGTACTACCTGTCCCTTATAGACAACCACCGTGACAACATGAGGTTCAGGTTTGGCTAGAAACTCGGTTTGAAGAATATATTTTTTGCCATCCGCCGTAACCGATGAGGTCAGGCCGGCCGGTGTATTAAGCATCTTTTACCCCTTATCCTTTCGTTATAGTATCGGCGAAAATTTGCGCGGGATTAGAGGATAGCCGAATTTCCTCGGTTGACAGAAGGTGGGAAAGGTAGGGAATTCAATACGTCATGTATTAGACCGTCAGTAATCTGCCGGGCACGTAATCTAAAGGATTGATTTATTGTGTGAAAATTAATAAATTAATAAAACATATTTGTGAGTACATGATGGTTGTAAAATCTACGGAAAGAGAAGTTGCAGGCTGGTTAAGTCAAGCCATAAATGAAATCCTCGGGAGGGGTGGCTATCCATTTATGACTTCTACTATAGAAACTGGACTTACCGATGATTCTAGCGGCAGCAGATTTCCAGATATTGTAATTTGGAAAAATCTTTCGGCCAGAACGGCTTTTGCGGTAATTGAAATAAAACCCCCCAATAAGCAGGAAAATATCGATAGGCTGCCTATTGTAATGGCAAGATTAAATATTCAATATGCCATTACTTGGAATTTTAATGAAGGGCGGCTCTATTATTTAGAAAGCGATACTCTAGAAGACAAATCCAATTATCCTACTTATTTGCTTTCAAGTTTAGATGATTGGGTGAAATATGATAAGCAAATAGCAATTAGAAAATGCTTAAGAGATTTTTTAGACGATTTGAAAGATTACTACGAAAGAGGGCATAAGTATAAACTCCCTCCAAATAGATTCTATTTTGTAAGGCTGTTGCGCGAAACATCCGACAAACTATTTTCGATATTTGAAAACCACATTGTTAAGCAACGCCGAAGTAAGGTATTTTCCGAAAATCTCGATGCGTATATTAAAATTCAGGGATTGCCTGACTTGGATTCAAAATCGGCCAACGAGCTGATAGCAAGACATTGGGTTTATGGGCTTATAACTAAATTAATATTCTATTTAACTATTCGCCGCCATTTTTCGGAATTGCCGGATATCATCAATCAATCAAGAGACTCGCGCAATTTAAATGATATTATAAATGCAGCCTTTAATCGAGCACGCCAAATAGATTGGCAAGCAATATTCGAACATGAGGATTTTGTTGATAACATAAAGATACCTGAAGAATGCGATGATATTTTAAGAGATTTATTAATCAAGCTGGATGAGTATAGTTTTGCAAAATTAAAAGAAGACGTTATAGGCGAAATATTTGAATATATAATACCAGACGATAGAAAACATGAATTAGGTCAATATTTTACGCGTGAAGACCTGGTTGATTTTATTATTGGTTTTGTGGTTCAGGCCAAAGATGGTCAATACTGCGATCCTACTTGCGGAAGCGGTACTTTTTTAAATCGAGTGTATTCCCGATTAAAATGGTTAACGGGATACGGCAAAGAACATTCGGATATTTTACCTAAAATTTGGGGATTCGATATTGCAAAATTCCCTGCGGAATTGGCCACAATTAATCTGGTCCGCCACGATTTGGCGAATTTTAAAAATTTCCCACGTATTAAAGTAACGGATTTTTTCGACATTAGACCAGGACAATCGTATGAATTTCCTCTGGCAAAAGGTTCAAGAGAATTAACCAAAGTAAATATTCCGATACCGAATTTTGATGGTATGATTGGCAATTTCCCTTTCATTCGCCAAGAACAGATCGAAAAGAAAATTAAAGGATACAAAAGGAAAATTACCGAAAAAATCGCATTAGATTGGTTTAGAGAATATCGAGATATTTTCGAGACGTCAAAAATTACCAAATCAGAATATGAAAAAATCAAATCATATTCGGATAATGAATTGATTAACTATATAAATAGTTTTACTAACGGCAAGAAATTCGATTTAAAACTATCCGGCCAAGCGGATATATACGCTTATCTGTTCGTTCATTCAGCGAAATTTTTAACCAAGGATGGACGGATGGGTTTTATTACTTCCAATTCTTATCTTGATGTAAGTTATGGGTATGAACTGAAGAAATTCTTTTTAGATAAATTTAAAATCGTTGCGGTTGTGGCATCATGGACAGAGCCATGGTTTGATTTTGCCTCAGTTAACACGATATTTACGATTTTGGAAAAATGTGACAATCCGAAAGAGCGTGCCGGTAATGTGGTAAAATTCGTAAAGTTAAAGAAAAAATTAGCTGACCTCATTCCCTATCCCGATCTTGAGACTCAAGATGACCAAAGATGGGCACATATCGATAAACTTGTAAGCGAAATTGAATCTGCCCGGCCACCGAGAGGAGTAAAGGCAAATAAATCGGCCATTATTGAGTACTCCGAAAGCGAAAATTTCCATATTAGACTAATCCCGCAGAAACTTTTAACGGAAGAATTATTAGATAACGGGGAGTTCGCGAAATGGGGCAAATATCTTCGCGCTCCTGAAATTTATTTTGAAATTTTGGAAAAAATTAAGGATAAACTAGTACCTCTCAACGAAATTGCGGAGATTCGCAGAGGTTACACAACTGGAATAAATGACTTCTTTTATCTAGAACCAACAGGCAAGGAATCGGTAGATAAAGATTGCATAAACGTGCAAAATACCCGGGGTTGGAAAGGGGATATCGAAAAGAAATTCCTTAAACCAGTAATAAAAAGCCCAAAGGAATCTGAGAGTATTGTTATTAATAAGTCAGGACTGAATTATAAATTATTTTACTGCAATGCAAGCAAAGATGAGCTTAAAAAAAATGGCTATATAAAAACATTAAAATACATAGAATGGGGTGAAAACCAAAAGACAGACGATGGTTCGAAATGGCCATCAGTTCCAAGCGTAAGGTCGAGGGAATTTTGGTGGGCTTTAGGAAAGAGGGACATTTATCCTATCATGATGCAAATGGTAAATAATGACCGCTATCTAGTTTTTATTAATGAATGTAAAGTTTATGCGGATCATAACCTATTCGAACTTAATATTAATAAAGCAAATGTTGCTTTGGTTGCTGCCTTATTAAATTCATCATTCATTGCCTTGAATCGTGAATTGATTAGTAGAATAAACCTGGGCGATGGAGCGACAAAAACTGAAGGGGTAGACTGGTCTAATAATATACTAATACCAAATCCAGATTCCTTCACAAAAAAGCAAATTGAACAAATATTGAAATATTTTAATGCCTTAGTAAATAGGACCATACTAGAAATAAATAGTGAAGTGCTTCAGCCGGATAGAATCGCTTTTGATTCGGCAATTTTAAAAGCGATGGGGCTTGACCCTAAAATATATCTTCAGCCAATATATGATGGTCTTTGTCAATTGGTGGAAGAGCGGCTTTCATTGCCAAAAATGCGAAAGAAAATCGCAAACGGCAAATTAGAGTCAGGCTATAAAGAAGCCAAAAGGCAGGTAGAAGTCGATGTCTTAAATGATGGTCTTAAAAAGTTTCCCGAGGCGTTTATTGAAGGGATTCCCCCATCAAAATTGGATTATGTTAATAATACCGGTACTCCTATGAGAATTGGCCATCATTTTTTCGGTAAATACGAGATTATTGATGAAACGGGAAAAAAAATATATGATGCCGATGGATTAGATATGGCGCGATATATTATTTGCGCTTTTAAGAAAAATGAATTCATGATTGATATCCCGAAAAATTCTAAAGATATCACAAAAGCGGTCAATAGCTATCAACGATATATTAAAAGTATGTTTGAAAAGCTCTATGAACGAGCTTATACTGCCACAAACGATCATAAAGTTGCATCTCGATTAGCTCTAGAATTGCTAAGAGAATATGGATACTACGGAGATTTCGAATTAGGCTCGTAAAACACATAGTGGTTTTTTCGTCATTCAAGATAGACGTGGCAATACGACACATCATAAAAGCCCACGGCCTGTGGTTTTTTCGTTCCGTCAGGTCGTAGAACGCCGCAGGCGGGCGTGAACTGACGGCAAATATCACCCCTAACCCCATATCCCCCAATCCCCGTATACCGAATCCGCATACATTTCGCATTAAGAATTCCAGCGCGGGGTATTATGAGAAGACTGAAGATCGAAAGCTAATGGCGGCTGTCGAAAGATCGCTACCTGAGGCAGACGACCAACTGGATATCGTCGATTGCGCGCGATGACACGA
>CAZTNJ010000045.1:0-12862 GCA_964614835.1 uncultured Ignavibacteria bacterium
CGTTGCGAATCATCCCGGGGTATTTGCTGCAATAAGATATCATGTCTGGTGGCCGGGAGCCAATGACCCTTATTATTTATTTAACACCGCGGAAGTTAGGACCCGCGTGAATTATTATCCACCTCACCCGGATGGTTACTACTACGCTCCCTACGCATGGATTGATGGAATCGTCAGAGGAGGTTATAGTTACAATACCTGGTGGAACCTGATTCTTGGCAGATCGGGGGATGACGCCCCTATCGATATCACAATTGGCGGAACATTTGATTCATTAAGTCGTTCGGGCGACTTGGCGATTCGTCTTATTGCCACGGATGTTATCGATGGAACAAACTTAAAACTAAGGATTGCTCTGACTGAATCAAATATCAATTATAACGCTCCAAATGGCACTAATATTCATCATCAAACTTTTAGAGATTTAATTCCTAATGCTACTGGACTTGCCGTTACGATTGCGCAGGGTGAAACACTTTATTTCTCACAAGCGTTCAGTTTCCCATCTACCGTAAATTTCCGGAACGCCCAGATGGTGGTTTGGGTGCAGGCTGACGGCACGAAAGAGATTTATCAGACGGCTATGAGGGATTTGATTACATTCCCGTCAGTAAGTATCGAGGATGATCCGGCGTTGCCATCGGTATTCAATCTAAGCCAGAATTATCCCAATCCATTCAACGCGAAAACCATGATTGATTATTCTATCGGAAAAAACAGCGATGTCAAGTTATCGGTTTATGATTTAACAGGACGCTTAGTCAATACGCTTTATAACGGCGCGCAGGAAGCCGGGCATTACCGGATTGCCTGGGATGGCAGAGATACTAATGGAAATCCAACGGCCAGCGGCGTTTACTTCTATCGTCTCGAAGCAGAAGGGAAAAACGTTACCAGACGAATGGTGATGTTGAAATAACCTAAACTGATTATCGATTACTGAAGAAGCGGGTCAAAATCTGGCCCGCTTTTTTATGTTTGCGAATTATGAGAGCAAATAGCCCCTACATTACTTTACGAAATCGCCTATCCCATCGGCGATAGCTTTAGCAATCGTATGGCGGAAATCGGACGATTTGAGTTTGGCTTCCTGCTCGGGTATCATCATAAAAGCGCATTCAATTAGCACTGCTGGACAGTTTTCGATCCGGGTAAGCGCCAGATTGCCATAATAGAGGCCGTGATCCGGTAATTTTGTGGCGGATATCATCCGCTGAAGGATTTTTTCGGCCAGGGCGCGGCTTTGGGGAAAATAGTAATATGCCGATGTGCCATTGTTTTTGAAAGGATTTATGCCATCGGGCAAGGCATTATTATGGATACTAACTGAGATATCGACATTTTCTTTAGTGATAGTATCCGGCCTATTGGATAATGGGACATCCTCATTGCCGGTGCGGGTTATCAAGACTGTTGCTCCGCGGCTTTCAAGAATGGATTTAAGCTGGCGGGCTATCAGAAGATTGGCGTCTTTTTCGGCAAACCCGGTGGGCCCGACGGCGCCCGAATCTTTCGAATGACCAGGATCAAGCATGATTCTAAGCCCATCCAGAGGATGATTTTTAGCGCCTATTTTCGGCTTTTTCTTCACAGTCAGGATAAATTTGCCGTTTTCATAACGACCTCTATAGCCCCAAAATTGCTCGCCGTGCCAGCGGAGTTGCAGATGAAAAATATCTTTTTGGATTTGAGTCCACCAAATTTGCTTCAGATACTTTTGCGTACCGTTTTGCCTTATCCAATCAACATTAGAACGGAGGCCATAAATATCGACGGCCAAAATATCGCCTTGTTCAGTGATTCGAAACGGCAATAGGTCGCCGAATGCCATCGAAATTTCGACACGGTCGGGAAAATCATTGGCGACAATCGTTGATACTTCCCCCTGTGGTTTGGCAATATTAGGAGGGGATAATTTAGAATCGGTTTTTTTAATATAGCCGTAATAATTTTCGGCCAATTGAACGCGATAATAATCGGGAGTCTCTCCAGCATACGCGAATCTGACGCCTGGCGGTTGATTCACCAGCAGATACCCCTTTGCCGGAGCCAAACGAACGATACGCGGCCGGTCGATTACTGTAACCACGCGCGATTCTCCGGGAATAGATTTTACCACAAAAAAATCGCTTGAATCGGTCGGGTCTAATCCGAAAGGATCGCCGAAACAACTATCGGATTTATCGAGGTAAAGCAGATATATTCGGGACGAATCCCGCAAATCACTCAGGGGAAGATAACCGATACAATTGTTTAACATCGAGGAATCCACCGAAACCGGCATCGCCCCAAAAGCGTTTTCTTCGGATAGCGTATTAGAAATTATATTAAGCGGCAGCCAGTGTTGACTATCTTTAAAACGACAATACCCTTGTCCATTACTTTTGATTTTAACGCTAAATTCAAGTTCATCGGAGCCTGTTAAAACGGTTCGGCCAGAGGGATTCATCGAACCGCGTATAAACGGCGAGGCCGAAAAATCAAACGCTTGGCCAACGTTGATTTTTATTTGGGCTATGGCAGTATCGCCTTGGAGAATCGAGACCGCTTTTATGGAATTTTGCCCGCGATTAACCGGGATAAACGCCAGGAAACCGCCGCCGCTGTGTACTGCTACCTTTGCGCCGTTTATCCGTAGTGACGCGCCAGGGACCGTATTGCCGAACACAAATTCGGAATCTACGCTGGCGATAGTTTGATTATCGCGCGGATAGATAATCGTGACATGATTGGCGTTTGTCAAATCGGCCATAAATAAAACGGTTATGATGATTATAGCCTTTTTCATGGTTTCTCATCGACCCCGATTCCGGGTTTATTGTTATATTTCAGATAACCATTAACAGCTTTGATTCCATCGTAAGGATCATCGGTTAATAGCAGGTTACCGTCGAGGTCAACATAATCTACCAATGGCGCAAGCTGAGCGGCCGCCGATATTCCCACCGATGTTTCGACCATACAGCCAATCATGATTTTCATTTGCAGAGCCCGGGCAACTGATATCATTTTAAAGGCTTCTCTAATACCTCCGGATTTCATAAGCTTGATATTGATACCATCGACAAGGCCATAGTACTGCGCGATATCCTCGGCCCGCATCACACCTTCATCGGCGAAAATAGGCAATTCCGATTTGCGGCGAAGGACTTTGAAACCTTCGAAATCTTTCCAGTGAAGCGGTTGTTCGACGAATTCAACATTGTATTTCTGTAGTAGTTTGATTTTCTGGACCGCCTCTTTAAGCGACCAACCGCCGTTGGCATCAACCCGAATAACGGCATCGGTGGAATCGCGGACGGCCGCCACCATCTCGATATCGTTGGGTACTCCGACTTTCACTTTGTACACTTTATATCCGGGGTTATCCCGGACTTGCTTTTTAACGGAATCGGGGTCGTTGATGGAAATCGTATAGGAAGTCGCGATATTATCACGCGGCGCGATCCCAAGCATTTTATGCACCGGGATTCCCAGCCGTTTGCCGATAAGGTCGTGCAGGGCGATATCTATTGCCGCCTTAGCGGAGAAGTTATAGGCGGCCAGGTGTTCAAGTTGATTGAGGGTATCCTCGAGTTTGAAAGGATCATCGCCGATTACCGCCGCGGCTTTATCTATATAATCACCGATAGTCGTGGTCGATTCGCGGTAGTTGTTTACTGGGGAGGCATCCCCTATTCCGCAATCGAGATTAGCGATCACGATTTCTTTATCATCGGTAGCCCCATGAGAAATGCGGATGGTTTGTTTCAGGTGAACTTTTACGATTTTTTTAGTTAGCATTTATTTCACCGCGCTTTCTAAAAGCGTGAATTGTTTCTTTTCGGTATTGATTGCGGCTTTTACGCCAATCGGTAAAGTAATATTCTCACTACCATGACCGCAAGCCACATTCGTAAGTATCGGCACTTTCAATTCGCCGAAATAGTCGTTTAATACCTGTTTTACGGTCAAGCTCGGAAACGTCCTTTTGGTTATCTTGCAATCATAAAATGGGGCAAAGATGAATCCGGCGGCCTGCGCGATATCGGTGGCCAGAAACAGATGAGCCAGGTAACTATCGAGGCGGTAAGGCTCTTCGTCGATATCTTCCAGAAACACCAGCTTTTCCCTAAACGATGGCATGAATGGCGTTCCAATAAGCTTCTGAAGCAACGAAAGATTCCCGCCGGTCAGGATTCCTTCGGCTCTCCCCTGTCTGAAAACCTTAAACGACCCGGCTGATCGAGGATTTCTAATAAGCATCGGATATGAAGTATCGCTAAAAATTTGAAACATGTTGGTCAAGCCGAATTTATAAGGCTTGCCGGAAAAATCAATAGCGGGCATCGGGCCATGAAAAGTGACAAAACCCAGGCTATTAAACGCATGTAAAAGAATGGTTAAATCGGAGTAACCGATAAATATCTTTGGATTGTTCTTGATGGTATCGAAATCCAGGTAGTTAATGAGTCTCTGGCAGCCATATCCACCGCGAGCGGAAAAGATTGCCTTAATTCTTTTGCTGGCAAACATTTCATTCAATGCATCGGCGCGGGCTTTGTCATCTCCGGCGAGATATCCGCGGCGGAGGCTGCATTGTGGATGGACAAAAACATTGTATCCAATTTTTTTTATTCGAAAAGCCGCTTTTTTAAGATCGGCATGATCTGGCTTACCGGCCGGGGCGATAATAGCAATTGTATCGCCTTTATAGAGGCGCGATGGTTTTACGGTTCTGGCCATAGATGGTAAGCCACTCCTCCACGTTCGACCCAGATTTCGGTCAGGGCTTTTAAATCGTAGCCAAGCATCCCCTCCTGTGGAATTTCCCCAGCCGGATCGTTAACGAGAACATTCCCTTTGCCATCGAAACCCCTAACGACAATCAAATGCCCAGCTCCTCCGGTTGTTGGATAAGGCGCATTGGCCAGTTTCCCGGGAGGGACATCGATGCTTATAATTACAGGTTTGCCCGAGATGATTTCGGAAGCAATTTCGAAAAACGAATTATGTCGGCCAATCCAGGTTTTTTGTAGGCCCATAAGATAGGCGGCCTCCATATTGTAAGGCCAATTGCCATAAATTTCGGCAAACGGATCAAATACGGCGGCCGATACTTCAAAGGCGGAATACTGATGATTATGATAATTCAGAACCATCGCCAGACTGGTTGGGCTGCAGGTTCTATCAGCGATGCTATCAGGCAGAGCCTTTTGTGATAAAAACGGTACTGCCAACGCGACTTTGGGCAAGTCAGCCATCTGATGTTTGCCCCATGTTCCATACTGGCGAATATTCGCATGTGTATTCGAATAGCAGATACTGATTCTATCAAGATAAAAAGGCAAAGAATCTTTGTGGTAAAAGTTGATTTTAAAACGATAATAGTTCGCCATCTTTTCGAGCTTTATTACATCGATATCCACAAAGCCAATACCGGAGATTTTTTTTCGGGGCAATGTATCTTCGTCAATTGCTCCGATATTGCTTTCAATACGCCAATCCTGATAGGCGAAATCGTACCAGTTAAGACTATCTGGGCTGACTGAGATTGAAATTGCCAGACCACTTGAGTCGCCGGCGAAACAATTCCAGCACAGTATGATTTCATTGAATGGAAATTTAGATTTAAATATGGGGCTTGCTAAATCAGAAAGCGAATTATCTATCAAGATTCGGCTACTGTCGCCATTCAACGAAACCTGGTTTAGTCTAAAACCATTCCAATCGACGCCATTGTCAATAAAATCCACTTGATGGATAGCCCTGGGCCCCTCTATTAGCTGGCGAATCATCAGAAGGAGCGACAAACAAACGGCGAAGGCAATTATAATGACGATTATTTTAGCTTTCAACGATTCTCCTGATCGCGCGTAATCCAAAATCGCGGTTTTTTAGATACCACTTAGATTTCTTATCGAGGCTGTTAATCGCCACCCCGCCGCGTGATAGACTTGAATGAATAAAATCCGTATCTGAAATTGCCAGGGCGACATGTTTGTTGAACAGCAACAAATCGCCAGGCTGAATATTATCGCGGTCTATCTCTATTCCTTTTTGGGCTTGGTCCTTGGAATCGCGGGGCAGCTCGTAACCGTAGAACGCGTAAAGCACCTGCACGAATCCCGAGCAATCGAATCCAAAGAAGCTTTTACCGCCCCATAGATACGGAACGCTAATAAAACGCATCGCGTTATCTATCAGAATCGATATATTGGCCAAATTCAATCTGGGGATATTTTCCCGCGGAATTATATCGGCGCTTCTAATATAGTAATCGCCATAGCGCGATGAGCGACTCTTCAAATACAATTCGGAGTGCCTTTCGGCGCAGATAGCCGCGGAAAACGGTAATCGCGCTAAAATCGGCGAGTTGCTATCGGGCTGGTCAAAAATCGGTGCAAGAGCGGCGCTGATTACATATGTATTTCCGGTAAAGTCCGGATAATCGTCATAAAAGTTATTATTAATATAACCCTGATATCTATCATATAGCCGGACATGCGAGTAATTATCAAGACGTTCAAGAAGTTCTAACGGTTCGTTGAAAAGCGCCTGGGTTATGCGTTCCGATTTAAACCGTGGACGCAGACGAATATCGGCTACGTTCAGATTGACCCGATACACATTATTCATTCCACATAAATTCGCGGTAATCGGTCGGCGAAACAGGAAATAAGCTCATATGAAAAAGAACCGGCAGCGGCGGCAATTTCCTCGGCGCCGATTCTTTCGGAGCCCTGTTGCCCCATCAAAACGACTTCATCGCCGGATTTTGCGCCGGCTATTTCGGTGACATCCAGCATCAAGGCATCCATGCATACCCGCCCGACCACCGGGACGCGTTTGCCGCCAACCAAAGCGATTCCCTTATTCGATAACGCCCATGGATAGCCATCGGCATAGCCAACCGGGATGGTGGCGATAAGCGAATCGCGTTTGGGAGTGAAGTGTCCGCCATAACCTATCGGATGTCCGGCGGGCCACTTTTTTATCTGAACAATCCGGCATTTAAGGCTCATCACCGGGTGAATACCATCGGGCAATTTGCCATTGGGAGATATTCCATAAAGCACGATTCCGACACGGACAAGATTGTATTGGTCATGATGGTTATAAAGCAGGCCGCCAGAGTTTTCGATTCCACTAAATTCAAGATTAAAATCGGGTAATTTAAATGAGGCGAATTCTGCGAACTGGGCCCGGGTCAATTTCGAATCGTGATTGGAGGAATCGGCTAAATTTGTGGAAACGCCGATAATTTTTATGGATGGCAGTTTGGCCGCGGCACGGGCGAGTTGTATCAATTCCGCCGGCGGAAGGCCGAATCTTCCCATGCCGGATTCCAGTTTCAGAAACACTTCTATGGTTTTTCCGGCTGTCATACCGGCTTGACTTAACGATTCCAGGTATTCCCAGTCGCAAGCGGTAGCGATTAAATCGGCTTGCACCAGACGGGCGGCCCGTTCCGGAAGCTCGGGATAGAGGACGACAATTGGCGTTTTGATACCAGCTTTCTTGAGCTGTTCGCCTTCCTCAATTAAGGCCACCCCCAGAAAATCGGCGCCGCATTTTTCGGCGGCTTTGCCAATCGGAACCAGTCCGTGACCGTAGGCATTCGCCTTAACAACCGCCATGACATTGGCCGCATTTCCGACCAGCCCTTTTATTATCCTAAAATTACCGGCAAAAGCCTCAAGATCGATTTCGAGGTAGGCCGGACGCATCTGGTTCATTTTATCGATGGCGACAGATGGGTGATTTTGATGAAGCGTTGTTTCCGCCATGGGTCGTTATATATTTCCCTTTCCCCTAACAATGTATCGTGGTTGATGTAATTATTGCCACCCACCATAGATGTGCAGAATAATTGACACCGGTTCAAATCGGGCGATTGACAGCAAACAGCGATTGCGTTCGTATTTCCGGCATGGTCAGCATATTGGTGTTTATTTATTGCGTTCAAATTTCGTTTCCCTGCCTCTATCAATGTCCAAATAGCTTAATAATATCTTTTCTTCGTATAATCTACTAAAAAGTTCGGTCATTTTTCATTTCTATTGATAATTTATCTATTCAAAATTGTCTGCCTGGTTTTCACCATTATGGAGAAAATTCAATGCCGGTCAATCTAATTTTTAGGCCCTCCAAGATGGATATTTAGAAAAAGACAATTCAATTGAGAATTGGTTTCCTGATTTTACGGTTCGGCCTAATTATAGATATAACCTGTTAATTGCTCAGGAGTTGCGTTTCGCAATGATATCCGGGTGCTGGTTATAAAAAACCCGCCCGTTGACAATGAACGGGCGGGTCATATTAAAAACGATGTACCTGACTATTGTCCGAAATCCGTGAGAATAGCCTGTAAAGTCTGACGCAAAAATTCCTCGCCGAAAATATAGGTATTATACGCAAGGGTTGCCGATTTTGCAGTTCCTCCCGGCGCATAAACCCATCCGCAGGGTAATCCATAATTATCCGGTTCATCACCGTCAGTATTAAGGCCTACGGTAAAAATCGGAGTTACGCCATCTTTGAAGTAAACCACGCCATTGCTGTAATCCAACTGTGAACCGACTTTGGCGGGATCAACCTTGGCGGAATCCGGATAGCCCGGTTCACCAGTGCCAATCACCCATGAGAAATCGCTGGCATATATCCAAGTTTCTGCATAGGTGGTCTCGGGCGGATTGACTGTCGTGTCAATATCGGCCACAATCAGAGTGTCAGAAATTCCGAGATATCTACATTCGAAATTATTAGCCGCCGGAGGATTTGAGTTGTAAAGGTAATTCAATATCTGGGAGCCAGCTAAAATTACCTTTCCACCAGCGTCAATAAATTGAGAAAGTACGCTTATCGTATCGGCGCCAATATCGAACCACAGCCTATAATTGGGATCAGCATGTTCGCCATCGGCATCAGCCGCCCAGATAACGACATCGAAACCGGCAAGATCAGTTAGTTCCGGGGTATCGTTAGCGTCATTATCCCATTCGGCAAAAGCGTAACCGCGAAGGGCGTTGCGATAGAACGTCTTTTGCTGTAATTCTTTAACAACATCGATGTTACCAAGGGCGTCGGTCCACTGGAAATCATCGATGTAAAGAATATTGGCATTCCGGATCGTGAAAGCGATCGTATCCCAATCGGAAATATTATCGCTTAAATCGCGGGCTCTGACTTTGAAAATTGCCGGGTTGGCGGCAGGGATATCGGTGAATTGAACGCTTGTCG
The DNA here is from genome assembly GCA_964614835.1 of uncultured Ignavibacteria bacterium. GTDB lineage: Bacteria > Zixibacteria > MSB-5A5 > UBA10806 > 4484-95 > JAAYTW01. The sequence goes on from CAZTNJ010000045.1 coordinate 9,223, forward strand.
CTTCCAGCCAGGCGGATGTTTCGGCGGTTGGGGTAAAGATATATTGATAGCTTAGGCGACTATAATTACCATAACCATCATCGCCGTCCCAGTTGAACGCGACATTGGAACCGGTGGCGAGATACGCCCCTGCCAACCAGAACATCGATTCATCAAGTTGAATCGTTGGCGCGGTTACATCGATCATTGTAGTTACAATAAAGGTTCTAGTAACCGCGATGGTGTTGGCGCCGTCGGAAACGTTCAAGTGGAAAACGTAGTGAGTTCCGCTTTCAGTCCCGGCCAGGTTAAAATAAGTCGCGGAATTGGCCTGGCTTAATTCGCCAAAACCTGATTCAAGCGGTTCGAGATACCAGCGGTATCCCGCTATTTGCGTCGTGCCGCCGCGGGAAGTCCAGGTGAAAGTTACCCGCGAGCTGGTGGGTACCACCATGGTCGTATCGGGACCCGACTGAATGAATAGCTGCAGATCGGATTGGACCGGCGTGGTCGAGCTTGGCTCCCACGGTTCTTTGGTGCTGCAACCGGCAATCAGCCAGATAGCGATTAACAACCCGACGAACAGCAATATCCTGGGAATTTTATTTCGCATATTTACAATTCTCCTTCTTTCAGTTTTTCCTGACATTGTCTATTCGCCCATATAATGTTGCAGGATATAATCGTAGTTGGCGGCCATAGCGGCGTTGTTGAATCGATAACAACGTCCCGCAATAAACGCGAATTTACCGCCGGTAGCGGGTTCTACAATTAATCCCCCAACTGATGTCGCAAAATTGGCGTTTGCCAGCGTAAAGAGTACGGTGGTATTAGCATTTGTAGGAATTGCCGGTAAATCGGTGAACGAATGGCTTGCGGTTGAAGGTTGGTTCACCAATCCCGTTACCGCTGCCACCAAACCGCCAGGGTGGATATTAATTCCGACCTGATTGAAATCGATTCCGGTGTAATCGTATAAATCGCCCGAAGTTCCAATGAACGACTGCCCGAAACGGGTTCCCATCACAATATTACCACCAGCCTTAAGATACGATACAATTAAAGGCCTCATTCCGTCAAAAATCGCGAGGTCACCGTTGTAGTTGTTTAGCAGCATTACCATTGTGCTGTAGTGACCCAGTGTATCGCCGCTGATTGCGCCATCCCCTTTGAATCCTAGAGAATCAAGGACTGCAGGGTATGAACTTGGAAGTCCAAATAGATCCCAATAGTCCACATCGGTTCTGGTTCCCCAACCAGCATGAGCGGTATACATCGCCGACATTTCACCGGCGTAAGTTGCCCAATCCACGCCATTTACCAGCAGAATACCTCTATCGCCTATAAGTGGGCCAATACCAATCTCTGTTTCAATCTCGGTGATACTACCGCCAAGGTCCTTGGCTTGGAGATAGAATGTATGAGCGCCTGCAGTTAAACCAGTGAGAGTCGCGCCCGTAAGCGTATCCCAAGATGTAAAGGTTGCGGTATCATCCACCGCGTAACGGTACAGGGTAGTGCTGTTGTAGAAAGTGGCATCGCCATTCCAGGTAGTCGCCAGGTCGGTTGTTGAACCGCCCTGCGGCAAGAAATAGAAAGCGCCGGGAAGCGCGCCGGAGTTGACAATAAGATAAGGCCGGAGCGTATCGACTACGACAAAGCTTACCGAGGCCGGCGTCGGATCGATACCGCCGGAATTGTCAACCGCCCGGAAGAGCAGCGTATTGGCGCCGAGCGGTAGATTCAGGACATCAAAAGTGGCGTTGCCTGAAGAAGGGTCGGCGGCAACTTCGGTCCAGGTGGAAGCGGTATCGAGTTTATATTCGACATTGTTGGTTGTACCATCGATATCGAATCCCTGAATAACGAAGTGCACGCCGGTTGTTGTCACGCCGCCATTTTCCGGCCCAGAGGAGATACCGGTATTAGGCGGATAATTGAACATCACCCGTTCCTTAGCAATGATGTCTGTTGCTGGGTCTGGATCCGCCTCGCCTTTGTCATCAAAGGCCGCTATCTCGAAATGATACGATTTCTGGATATTCGGAATAGCCAGCAGGAGAGTCACTGATTGTTCAGTGGTTACCTGCCAGATGGATAGATTATTCGTGCCGTCGAAGACGCTATCGCCCGCGTCACCAATAATCCTCCAATGATAGCCCCTGACATACCCATCGGGATCGCTTCCAGTCCAGTAAATAGTGGTGGAATAATTATCCTCGTTAGCCGGGAAGTAGCTGATTTGATACGAGGTGATATGGGTATCGGGCGGTAAATTGGCTTGAGGCTTTTCCCCATCTTTGGCGCAGCCCACCGCCAGGAGAAGGGCGAAAAGTACAAGACCAATTATCTTGAAACTCTTGAGACTTTTTAGTTGCACTTTAATACCTCCATTCCATGACAGTTAGCTAAAAGCCAATGCTGGTTGAAACTCGATGAACCGCTTTGAGTCTTCCCCAATCGTTATAAGCGTAATCAAGCGACAAATTAGACGAGGAAGAGAATGGGAATCGGAAACCGGCGCCGGCCGTGAATCCGCCTTCATCCATATTGATCTTATAGCCGCCTCTTAAGGCGATAGCATCTTTAAGCCAATATTCGCATCCGAATTGATAACGCTCGTTGTTATCGGATGGGTGAGCGAGTTCGGCTGTCAGAGTGGCTTTGGAAATATCATTTTGAAGAATGTCCATGGCCGCGCCAGCCCGGAAAGTCAATGGAAGAGGTATGGCTTTGGCGTCCGTAAAATCGTATTTCTTATCGGGACCAAAGTTCAAAATCGCCAAACCGATTCTAATTGTCTTGTATCCGGTTTCGTAATATGCGCCGATATCGACGGCCCAGTTATTCACGTCGAATGTGTCAATCGTTTCGTGAATAAACTTGCCGGTTGCCCCGAAACAGAAACGGTCGGTTAGATATTTGGCATACGACACACCGAACCAGTAGTCCTCGTAAGGGAAAGTCCCGCTTACTTCGCCATCCTGGTCAATTTCGGTTGTGCGATTCATCAAACCGGTATTCAGAATCGTTCCGGCAATACCAACGGTGCTTGAGCCAAGCATCGGCAGTTCGGTACGTTTGGCGCCGGCGATTGAATACAGGTAGATATCCGCGGGCCATTTAGTGTAACCGGCGAAAAAATCGCCGCTTTTAATATTACCCAGGCCGGCGGGATTCCAGAAGATAGCCGAGGCATCATTGGCAATCGCCGTATAGGCTTCTCCCAATGCCAGAGCCCTTCCACCCACGCCAATATCAAGGAATTTAAACCCGACAGTGCCTCTTTTGGTGAACTGACCATAAGAAGGAACGGTCATCGCCACCAGAGCAACCGCCAGGAAGATAATGATTACTTTTCTCATATTGAGAATCCTCCAATCGCTTGCGTCCATTTAGCGTACTACGGCAAATTTGCCGACGAAATCATCCTGGCCGGGAGCTGAAACCACATATAAATACAAGCCTGCGACAATGGCCTGCATTTTATCTGTAATGACGTTCCAACCCACGCTTCTTTCCCATCCGAATTGACCGCTTCTGGCGGCTTCTAAGGTCTTCAGCAGGTCGCCTGTCAGAGTGTAAATTCTGACCGTAGCGTTTTCCGGAAGGTTAACGAACACGATTCTATCGGTTGATGGATCGTCTTTCGTGGGTACCT
>CAZTNJ010000045.1:12872-18317 GCA_964614835.1 uncultured Ignavibacteria bacterium
CCCAACCGGAAGGAGAACCAATCACGAATGGGTTTGGAACGACATGGATACCTGATTGGGCGGCATCGGTGGTCAGCGTATACTGGCCGGGAGTAACTTCTTTGCCGACGCCTTTTCCGGATTCGAGCATTTCGATTCCATTAACTGGATCGCCTTTATCGTAGGCGGTGATGGCGTAAACATACTGGAAGTTGTTTACCACATCGTAATCGATATACGAGTGAACCAATCCGGTATTTTGACCGATAGAGTCGATCTTATCGCAATCCATCAAAAGGGCCCAGTTGCCGACAGCGGTTTTCCGCCATAAGCGGTAACCTTCAAAATCGGCTTCGCCGGTAAGTGGATCGAGAACGCTTTCTGGAGCGTTATTCCACTCAATTGTAACCTGGCGATCGCCCGGAACCAGGCTAAATGATGGGCTTGGCGGAGCGGCCGGTCCAACCCAATCGCGGTCAAAAAGGATTTTGGCCCATTCAAGATTCGCCCTCAAGCCCTCTAAACCTTCGCCCAGACCGAAAGCGAACATCACCCGGATTGAATCGCCGGGATTGATTTTAAACGGACCGAGTTTTTGGAAGAAGCGATAATCGTGCGGGGATGGCGGCGGTTCTAAAAAAGTCAAATCAGCCAGCCTTGAATACCATTCCTGATCGCTGCTGGGATCGGAATTCCAATCCCACCAGGCATGACCGTACTGCACAGTCGGTTCAGTGCTTCCGATAGCCGGCGGGCAGTAAAGTAATCTGCTTCCGAGAAATCCGGCTGATTCTTTTGGCGTTTTGTTTCCAGCCGAATCGTTACCGGGAACGGCCGGATTGTCGGAATCGTACATGTAAGAGATATATTCGTTGGTAGCGTCATCTTTAAAGTAAGCGACCTTATCATCGCGGCTATACGCCTGGGCATCGCTGCCGCCTTCCGGAGTGGAAAGGTCGCAATCGGCGTGCAATCCCACATAGACTCCATTGAGAGTCTCCGGCGCGGGATTAATGTTAACGATATAGAAATCGTAGATTATGAAATCATCGCGATAGGATTCCGACCAGGCGTATGTGTTTTCGTGTACCCGAACGCCGATTTTCAAATCATCGGGCACAAGCGGCGATTGGTCGTCGATATAGAAGTGGGTGTCGTACAAGCTTATCGCGGTCGGGTCATTTATGTTAGATTTCGTTTCAATTGGCGTGGCTCTATCGCCGGATAGTCGAACCATTTTGTTCTGATAGCCAATACGAAGACTGGCGTAGTAGAGATAGAGATTCATGTAGTTGTTCGCCACATAAATAGACGGCGTTTTCCAGTTCATCGACGGCAATTCCGCGGCATCATCGCCGATTAGAATTGTCCAGTCGTTGGTGCCGGTACCTTTCTCGTAAGTGGTATTGGTGATTCTGTTTTCAACCATCCCCACTTTACATACAAAAGTATCCCAGGCGGCCAGAGCTGGTTTGCGCAAGCCTGAATAAAGCAACGGATTCTCGGCTAACATCCGATTCATGGCCATTAAATTCGGCGCGGTTAAACAGGCCAACACGATTACCGTCAAGACAATCAGGCCGGTTTTATTGCCCGGTTTAAAAGTTTTTTTCATATCTGATAAATCCTCCGTTTTCTTCCACGTTTTCGATTAATTCCGCATTAGAAAGTCGTTTCGAATCCGAGCAATATTCGGCGCGGGGTTGAGTAAGCATCGGGATCGGCGAATTGGCCGCTGGGGTCACCATAGATATCATAACGCTCGGAATCATCAGTGGAAAGAATGTCGGCTTTGTTCGTTATGTTTCTAACTTCCACAAAGAAACTGGATTTCAGGTTTTTATAAATCGAGAATCCCTTGTCAATCCTCAAATCGATGCTCCAGGCATTCGGGAAATTCTTGTCGTTGACTGGAGGGATATCGGGAGGTTGAACATTGCTGCTGCCCGAATAGGGGGTTCCTGAACCAAAACTATAGAAGAAATCCAATCCCCAATCGCCCAGGAAATGATAGTTGTTTATCGCCGGGCCCCAGTTTACCGGCAGGCGGTAGTTAAGATTGACCCTGGCAGTATGGCGTTGATCGGAATCCAAAGGAAAATCTTCAGTGATCGGCTTACGATTAAAGTAATCGTTTCTGAAATTCAAGTCGTTATCCGAAGATCTGCCACGAGCAATTTGATAGGTATAGGTTACCATACCAGACAGATTATGCCAGGTTCTTTGAGTTAACGTAAATTCGAAACCCTTCACTCTGGCGTAATCGGAATTTTGCCTGACCCAGAAAATACCATTAGAGAATGAAACTTTTCGGTAATCGGCGAGATCGCTGATATCTTTGTAGAATCCGGTTATTGCCAGTTTCAGATAATCATTAAAACCATGCTCAAGTCCGGCTTCATAAGCCACGGTCTTTTCTTCGGTGACATTAGGATTACCAATGTATTTAAACGCGCCTCTTAAATCGTAACCGCTGTTCATGTAGAAAATATCAAACATCGGCAACTGGAAATAATGACCGTAGGTAACATGCAACACATCCATTTCGGTAATCGGGAAACTAAAGCCGACCCGGGGCGACAACTGCTGTTTGATTTTGGCCGGTTGGGCGCCTTTGAGACGCTTTTTCGGGTCAAACATATAGTTGACATTGTCGGGATCGTTAACGTATTCGGGAAGCAACGCGTCAGAGAAATCGGCCGGCACCCAGGCTTTGGGGTCGAAAAAATCGTAGCGGAGACCGATATTGAGAATCATGCCTTCGCTTTCCAATTTATTCTGGGCGTAGGCGCCGATACCTACTGGTTTGTAATGATATTGGTCGTTATAATCGTTGCCGCCCGAGGCAATCGAAGTCCCATCTTTAAATAAGTCATAAGTTTTGACTTCGAAACCGGTTTTCATCAAGTTACGCGTATTAACCTGACTGGTAAAGTCGCCTTTTATCGTGTATACCGTTTGATGGTCATCCTGCGTATAACGGCGACCCAAGAACATCGGGTCAAAATCGAACCCTTGATATGTTGTAACAGGCGGGTTGATGAAGCGTGATTCCTGCATCTCCGAGTATGTCAAAGCGTGTCCGTCAAATGGATCGTAAGTGCGGGCCCGTTTAGCGGTGTAGAACCTCGAAAATGTTAAAGTATAGTAGGATTTAGGACTCAAATTGTTATTGAATGTAATATTGATTTCGTTGGACCAGGAATGAGCCCGGTATTGATTCTGCGACATATCATAGTTCTTATAAGTTCTGGCCCAACCAAGAGCTTCTACTTGAGAGACTGCTTGCGACATCGCGTTAGATAGCGCGATGCCATTTAGAGTATCCCCTAAATGCTGAACGAGGAAGTTATAATCTCTTCCGTATATTGAATCGGCCCTGGTATTCAATATTTGATTCATGAAATTCCAGAATTGGGTATCTGCCTGCGCGGAAGTATGCCCTTGGCCAACAATCCAGCCCCAGGGAGTGTAGGTGTAAACTGTGTCTAAACCATAGGGTGTAAGAACGTAATAGGGGGCTTTACCTGCGGGAATAGTATCCGGCCGGTAATAATAACCGCCGGCTGATTGGGGCGCCTGCCAATATACTGGGCCGCTGAAATAGGATGTTTGTCCCCAGGTAAGGGTACGTGAGCGATTGAAATCATACGGCACAAAATTGGAGTATGATGTCAATCCGCCAACTGTCAGCTTCTTGGATGAGGTCATGTTATAAGTTAACCGACCCTGTACGGACTGGGTTTTCCGCCAGTAATTGATATCGCGGGTGTCGCGGAACGATTGATATGTACCGGATGTAAAGAACGACATTTCGCCGGGGACATCGAGTTTATCAAGAGGAACCGGTCCACCCAACGACCAATCATGCTGACGCATATCGTAGGTTTTTGCCCGTCTATATTTATCAACCGTAGGGTCTTCAACCCAGGCGTTGCTATCGACAGAACCATCGGCGTTAAATATCGGCGAAACGCCGACTATGGCCAGACCATTGCTGCCATATTTACGTTTTCCAAAGATGCCATAACCAAACATGGCATCGGGCGATGATTTCGATTTGAATTTACCGTTAAAGGTTTTACCGCCTTCTTTACTAACGACGTTGATAACGGCAGATTGTACGCTTGGATATTCGGCTCCGAAACCGCCGGTTAAAACTTCGGCTTCAGCGATAGCTTCATCAGGAACGTAGGTGGCAATATCAGCTGATGGGCCGGAACCTGGCATAATGCCGTAGGTCGCTCCCAGAGGATTTGAGAGGTTTACGCCATCCATTAAATAAACGACTTCACCAGTGCCCACGCGGCCGCCACGGAATGAACCAAGCACATTGCCCGCATTGGTATTAACGCGGTTAATCAAACCCGATACTGCCGAATTTGTAATTTCGGCGGGCGAGATTCTCATACGGCTGGAGGTGACATCTTTTTCGATGAGAGGGCGTTCGGCTTCGACCGTGACAGTACCGACATCGATAGTCTCGGTTTCGAGTTCGAGATCAACTTGCGTGGTTAAGTCAATGGTGACAACCGCGTTTTTGACCTCGACTGGCCGGTAGCCGATTAGATTCACTTTAAGGGTATATGTTCCCGGGGGAACATTGATAATGAAGAACTCACCCTGGATATTGGTGGCCGCGCCGATATTAGTGCCGCTAATTAAAACGTTGACACCCGGCAACGGTTCGCCCGTTTGCTTATCGGTAATCTTGCCGGCGATTTTACCGGTAGTGCCAGCCATGACTCCACCGATTAGAAAAACCACCAAGAGTAAGACCGAAAGCCTGACTAAAGGTTTTAAGAGCAAGTCTCATCCCTCCTTAATGATGTTTAAAGTTTGATTAAAACACTTCGACTAACATACTCAAATCGTTAGTTATTTTTCGCTAAACACCTCCATTTGGATTTAATTATAAAGGTTACTAAGCGTTTATAGAACGTATTGGTTTGTCTTAATTTACGGCATATACATTTCCCCTCATCTCAAGGATTTGTATAAGGGAAGCTACATAACCTGTCAAGAAAAAAGTAGCCTGTTTTTACAAATATCGCACATTCTTAACTACCCTTAGACCCAAAATGCTATTATTACTTTCGGATAAATCGCCATATTCTTAAGCCATAAAGCCTTATAAATCTTCTATTCTACTAAACTATGGTTGAGTATATTGAGTATATTAGGCAACAAATATAGTGAAAAGAAAGCGGAGACAAAAAGGCATCCCGGTGTCTAAATCATTCCGGGATGCCTATCCGGAAAAATTGATTTAGCTTACAACTTATCGACGAAGCCCTTAATCTTGGCCAAAGCTTTATTGATATTTTCGACTGAGTTAGCGTAGGAAAACCTGATATAGCCTTCGCCGAAGGCCCCAAATGAGGTGCCCGAAAGAGCCGCTACACCGGCTTCATTAAGCAATCTGTCAGCCAGTTCGGAGGATTTAAGTCCGAGTTTCTTTACGTT
>CAZTNJ010000046.1:0-15362 GCA_964614835.1 uncultured Ignavibacteria bacterium
ATCTCTTTTCCTGCCCCGGGAAGCAAAATAAGCGATATTACCAATGATGATAAACACTACAATCGCCGAATGCGCGATAGATTGAACATCCATGGCCTTGGCGGCGAAATCGGGCTTATTTACCAACTTTTCGTATTCTGCCGCTCCCTTCAATCCACCGATTAAGCCGAATATTTGTTTTGAAGATAGAAAAGCGTAGTAATCGGTCGCCATGACAGCCGTTACGCCTATCGCAAGGTCGGCCTGGTAACGGGTGTGAGCGTAATTAATCCAGTAATCGACTCCTGACGTGGCATTGATATCGATAATCATGGCGCAATTAGAGTAGTTACGAACGCCTTTCATCATCGGTAAGCTATCAAGCGGCGTACCGTAATAATCGCGCGGGAATGGTTTCCGGAAATCTTCCCCCATGTTAAGGATTACGATGCCCGGATAAGGTTTATAGCCTAAAAACACATAATCGACGCCCAGCTTCTTATTATATTCGGCGGCAATTTTAGTCAGATCGTTGCGGATAATAGTAACGCCGTCGATTTGTAGGGCGGTAGTAATTACTTTTAAATCTTTTGAAAAGCAATGTCTTAATATCGCGTAAGCCATCGGTTGAAGTTCGGCCATTGTAGCAGGGTCGTATTCCATCGGTAACATTATTATTGAACCGGGCGGAAGCGCTTCGACGCGATTATAAACGGATTCGACTTCATTTGTGACATAAACGGGTAAACCCAGGGGGAAAAGTATTGGCAAGAAGGTGATGATTCCGATGGCCAGATAAATCCAGCGGCGGTCGATATTGATAAGCTTCTCCCAGAAGTTTTTCTTCATATTAGTTTCAGCCATTATTTACCGCCATCCCCGCCAAGCCAGGTGCGTTCGATACCAAGGATAATTTTTAAAGAAACAGCCGCCACACCAAGACCGACGCCGATATAAATCGCGCGTTTGGCGGCCGTATTAGGGACATATAAGAGGAATTCGGCTATCTCTGATAATTGCAGTGGTTTGGGGAAGCTATCGGTCAATAATTCGCCAACCGGAACCCGCCCGAGCATAACCACTACGGCGGCTAAAAGTAGTAATGTAGAAAGTACGGTTCGGGCCCGGAATGCGCGATAAGCCGCCGAAGCGATAAAAAACGCCAGCAAGGCAAACATGGTAGATGTTACCGGGGCCAACCCGAAACGATAGAGATTTAAGAACAGGTCGTTATTGACGCCGCCAATCAGACCCACCATAGCCATCCCAACCATCGCGACCAGCGTCACAATCGAGTACCACCAGCCTTCCTCCTTGAATCTAATCTTGCTGTAATGGACGCTTATCAACGAACCGATACCGATAACCATCGTGAAAATACCGATAATAATAGTCCAGTTATTCAATTCTTGATAGATATCGGACGAGATGCGATGGGGAACGAAATATTGGAACATCATAAAGACGCCGAAGATTAATACTATCAGTAAGGGTATTTCGCGACGCATCGGTGACCTCAGTTAACTTTTCGTATCATCCAACATTAAACCACAAGGCAAAATCGGTAAATCCGATAGTGGAAAGGAGTGTACCGATCAAAATCAATGAAACCACAATTACTTTTCCCCAGTCCTGCGCTTTAAGCGTACCCAACTGCTGCGGTTCTCTTGAAAGATATGCGGAGGCGGCATAGAGTTCTTCGCCCATGAGCACGAAATCGCAGGCGCAGACAAAGAATGGAATCTGCACAAGCTGATCGGTGCCGGCGATTTGAATCGAACCCGCCACAAAACCAGTTTCGGCAAGCACGAGGGATTCGGCGTAGAACATCCCCATATAAAAATTGGTGGCAGTTTTTTCCCTTAAGATGATTCCATTAACGGCCGCAGTATAGGGAAATTGATCCTGGGTAACGTAGTAAATATCATTAGGACTATATAAATCAGGCTTGCCCGCGGAGGTGTAAGCCTCTTTGACAACTTCCTGACACACGGTCATGACCACGGGGTCATAGTTGGGCACGATAACGCGAGTATTATATTCGGCCGTCTTTTTAGCTACGCGCGCCAAAATCGTGAATGCGGCGATAGTGGCGACATCGGCGGCGGTACCCAGTCCCGGCACATATAAAATCGGGCGACCCATTTCGGTAGCCCGGCCGATAGCTTCATCGACGGCGTTAATACCAGCAATCGGTCTCACATAAAAAGTATAACCGCCTTTGGCTCGGGTGATAAAAACCACGGCCGTAACGCAGAATACAATCATCAATATTAAAATTGGTACGCGACCGGTATGAAACCACTGTCCAGAAGCAATTGCCGGCAAACCCGTTATGGGTTCGGCTTCGATTTCGGCTTTAAATGGGACAAGTTTATAATAATAATGAATACCGTCAATTAGACCGGCATCTTCATAATTGGTCGCGGTTGCCGGAAGAGTAGAAACAAGCTCATAGACACTATCCGGAGACGCGGAACGATAAATACGAATTCCATCGAAGCTTTCTTTGATTATGTCTTCGGAAATTGAGGAATTCCATCGGAGCAATAATGTGCCGCCGATATCGTTTGGCTTATCTGATATTGTCAGATTAGTTAAAGGATTGTTAGGAATAATCGGGGGAGTATTCAGTGTGTCGGGGGGTTGAGATAATATTGTAGTCCAACCAAGACACATCACCGCAATGGCGATCAAAGCCGCCTTTTGGAATCCCATCCGCATTTATACAATTTAAGATATTAACATATTTAACACAAGAAAAAAAGAGGATGGGACATTTATTTATCCCATCCTCTGAAAATAACATTATCTGGTAAACCTATCCGCCAAAAACGCCCAGTATATATCCCTTAAGGAAAATGATACGCTGGACAAGCAAGGCCACACGGCCCATTACCGTGAGGCCGAATCCGGCGCCAAATCCAATCATAATGACATAGATACCAAGTCGGGAGGCGGCTCCGAATACGCCTTTGTGGGCGGTGGAGAAGAAGAAATAGATAAGAGCCGAAAGAACCGCTATCACGATAAGAAGCATATTCAGGCCAGCGATGCTCATCGAAATTGGGGTTCTTATGGTGGCTTCAAGTTGTTTGAATAAATAAGTATAGAGAGAAACCGGTATTGCCACGCCGGATGAAATTCCGATATAGAATGCGATAGAGTAGCGAGACAACCAGGCGAATTTTTTGGAAAATCTTGTCCACATGAGTACCCCAAGCAACGTGGGTACAATATACACATATTGGGCATTAACGAATATCGGCGTAAGGACTTTATCGGTGAAGTTGGTATAGAACAACAACATTGTCCAGTAACCGGTAGCCACGCCAGCGACCAATCTTTCGGCAAACTTATAGAAGGGGTTATCCTTATACAAGAAGCTGAAAATGCACAGCGTTAAAAACGCCGCAATGCCCTGAAGGATGATTTGAGATGTCGTCATGAGGCACCTCCCATCTGCTGCTTAGTTCGTCGAGTGGCAAAGTAGGCGATGTTGGATAGAATAATAAATAGGATAATGATGGTATGCGCCACTACCTGATATGCCTGTTGAGTTTTGCCTTCGCCATGAATGCCGATCAGTTCTTCATATTCAGCGGCCCCTTTTACTCCGGGGATGATTCCGAATAGCTGGCCGGATTGAAGGTATTGATAATAATCAGCGGCCATGACGCCGGTGATACCAATGGCCAACGGGAAATTATAACGGCCATTGCCATCGACCAGCCACATATCGGCGGTGTTGCCGGCGGTCAGGTCGATTACGCCTTTGACGTTATCGAAATTCTTAATCCCGCGCATAATAGGCAACGAATCGAGCGGCGTACCATAATAATCGACTGGGAATGGAACCCGGAAATCGACGCCCATAGCCAGGATAGTCAAGGCCGGGTAAGGGCGGTAACCGAGAAACGCGTAATCAATGCCGCGAGTCTTGTTGTATTGAGTGGCCAATCGGCTGGTAACTTGTTCCACCATGCCGGGACCAAACTGGGCAAGAGTTACAATAACAACTTTTACATCGCGCGAAAAAGCATGTTTAAGAATAGCTTCCGCCATTGGATTTAATTCACCGATTGTAGTCGGATCGTAATCCATGGCCAGGAATAGATATTCGCCCGGCTGGATATTTTCGATGAAGGTGTGTATCTTTTTCACTTCGGGGGAAACAGATACGGGCACTTCAAACGACACTATAGCCGGGAGTATTACTGCCAAACCGATAGCCAGGTAGATCCAGCGGCGGTCGACAAGCATCATTTTTTCTAAAAATGTCATCGCCATCTCCTCTCTAGTCTCTACCCATGTAGGTTCGTTCAATGCCGAGGATAATCTTGATGGCGGTGGCGGTGGCGCCTAACCCGATACCCATCATGATAGCCCGTTTAGCAGCCATATTAGGTACTGATAGAATCCAAGAAACCGCGCTTAAGTTGATTGTGGAAAATGGTCCAAGTGGAATAAATCTTAGCATAACGATGAAGGCGGTCAGCAATAGGATTGTGGCCAGCACCGAACGCGCTCTAAAAGCACGGTAGGCGGCGCTGGCGATAAAGAATGCCAACAGTGAAAATATCGTCGCCTGGATTGGAATAAGCACGGTAGTGAATATAGTCATGAACACGCTTCCGGCCGACAAGCTGGCTCTGCCTCCGGCGATACCGGAAATCAACATAGCCAAAAATCCGGCAAGCAATACGGCGGAATAAAATCGTTCGCCGGGGATTTTTAATTTAAGCACGTTGGCTTTTAAAAGACTCCAAATACCCAGCGGCAGGGCCAGGATACCGATAACGATAACCCAATCCTGGGAGGTGGCAAAGAAGTCCATATAGGTGCCAGTGACAGACTGAAACACGCTCTGGAAAAACGGCGCGAAGAAGTACTGGAGGAACATTATCGTGCCTGTAATCCCTACAATCAAAATCGGAATTTCTCTTTTCATTAGTTTCTCCGGGTTACAGGTTAATAGTTACAAGATCTCTTATAAAGGGCCAACCGGCAGTGATCGCAATCACGCCGAGAACAATTAGAGCCATCGCGATGGCTTTGGTATAATCTTGCGCTTTGAGCGTACCCAATTGTACTGGTTCTTGCGACAGATAAGCCGACGCGGCATAAAGCTCTTCGCCTATAAGCGTGTAGTCGCAGGCCGCCACAAAGAACGGCAACTGGGCTGGCTGGTCGGTACCGGCAATTTGAATCGCGCCGGCGACATTACCGGTTTCCGCCAGAATCAGCGATTCGGCAAAGAAAACGCCCATGTAGAAATTGGTAGCCGGACGTTCACGAAGCATGATACCATTAACCGCGGCCACGTAAGGGAATTGCATCGAGGTGACAAAGAAAATGTTATCCGGATTATATTGGTCTGGCCGACCGGCTTCAAGATAGGCGGTTCGGACTGTTTCTTGCGCGACCACCAATACCACCGGATCCTGTACAGGCACGATTACCTTAGTTTGGTATTCGGCGGTTCTTTTGGCCACACGCGCCAGAACGGTAAAACCGGCGATCGTAGCGATATCGCCTGCGGTGCCAAGGCCGAGAATATAGAGAATCGGTTTTCCCATTTCTGTGGCGCGACCTATTGCGTCATCGACAGCGTTGATACCGGCTAATGGGCGGATATAGAGCGTTTTCCCTTTCTTGGCTGAAGAAATAAACAATAGCAAGAAAATCGTGAATATTACTACCACAACCATAATTGGTATTTTATTCCACAAAATCCAATTCGGACGGGTTGTTCCGAAGGCAACTGGTGTGGGATTGGAGCGCGCTTGTTTATCGCTGATTGCTACCATCTGATAATACCAGGTGCTGTTTACTTCCATAAAATCAGGATTTGGAGAATCTTCGGAGGGGCGGGTTTCATCTTTATCGGTGTATTCGTTGAGCCCCTTAGGAATAACGGCCCTCTTTGTGAATGGCCCTTCGGCTTTATCGGAACGAAGTAGTTCATAAGCAACTACATTATTCAGTCCACCTCCGTCATCGGGAGATAAGCTCCACTTGATAATCAGCCCATGGCCAAAATCGTTGGGCTCATCCACAACTTGAAGATTGCTTGGCGGTTGTGGAGCAGGCGGTCCGGAGGTATCCGGCGGCGTTATAATACTTTCCGTTTGGGCGAAGCAGACTTGCCCGGCGAAAAGTATCAGCGCCATCCCGATAAGCAGGGTTAATGTTAATTTTACCTTGAAAACATGTTTCATAGGCTACCTCCGTTGGCCTTGCCAGTTAATTGTTAGTTCTATGAATTAAGCGTCCATAATTGTTGTTATAAATCACCCTTAAAATAAGGGGATTGAAAGCGATAAAATTGTATTTATCAAGATTTAAGAGAAAGGATTTAGATCCACCGGTAAGCGGATAAAAATAATCGTGAACGGATTCAATCTTTGCCAATCAACTCTCCAATTTCCCGTCTCCCCAGCGGCCGGTTTGGCCACAATTATCCGTGCCGGGAATATAGCCGACAGATAATCATAAGACAAGCATTTTGATTAGGCTGGTAAAGCCATCATATACCGCAAAGCTTTGCCAGTAACATTTACAGGATGCGAAAAAGCGTCAAATCCGTACCGGGGATCACGACAAGCTTCGCAAATCGGGAATCTGAACATGAGCCGTCGAGCAGGCAATCTAAAACGGGACGTTGTCCAGGTAAAACCAGAAAATTGGCGCCATAGCGTTTGGCAACCATATAGATGGTATCCGGGTCGTTGTTGGGGATTTGCAGCGTCTTGAACCCGGTCGAAAAATGAACTTCCCAGGGGTTACGGGTCATGACAATGGTTTCCTGGCCATCGACTATATGCTGTTTCAAGACTACTTTGAGTTCGTTCAACTGGGCGCTCAACAGATTGTGTTTTTTTACCAGATTTATCGAAAGCATACTGGAGTAGCCAAAAAGGTAAAATCCGATAAGCCAGATTAGAACAACGGCCATTTTTTTTGAGCTAATCTGCCGATATACAAAATCGACTGCCACAACAATTAGAAATGGACATATGGAAAGCGCGCTTCGATGAAAAGCCCCGCCCTCGGCGTTGAAAGGAACGACAATTGAATAGAAGAATATCAAAATTAGCGCATACAAAATGGGCGGCAAATACAAACGCAACCGATTTCGCCATTCGCCTGAATGGAATAAACCTATCAGGCCGGTTAAGGCCAAAATAAGGATAGGGCCGCTGGCGGAAACGTAAAGAGTCTTGAAATTGTCGGTTATGGCCTTAACCCGGGAACCAATCATGTTGCTTATCCCCCATCTCAAATAGCCATGCCAGTTTAAGTCTTTGCCGTAGGAATAAAGGTCTTCGTGATTAGTTACAAACATAGCCTTGGATGGGCCTGGCGATAAAGGAGCGCCAAACTGCTTAACATTTGATATCCAAACTGGAGAGAAGACCGCCACATATACAATCAAGGCAAGAAATAACCAGCGCAGTTTGGCTGTAATGCGAAGGTTACTAACGAAAATCATCAACAATAATACCGGGAGTAAAAGGACGCTGTCCTGACGGGTTAAATGAGCCAGGCCGATAAAAGCCGCCGAGTAGAGATAGAAAACTGGCTTTTGCTGGGCTTTGGCCATAAAGAGGAATGCTACAGATACGAATAATACATAATAAACAGTGGAATCAGTTAATATTGAAAAAGCAACTAATGTTGGCAGGAATAGTGTCAATCCCGCCGCGCCGATTTGAACGAATCGCGAATCTGAAAAATGCCGGCTCCAGAAAAATACGATAATCGGCACGATCAATCCCGATACAATCCCCGGAATCAAGGCGACAATAAGGGATTTACCGGCAATAGCCATCGCGGCGGCCATGATCACCGATGACAATGGCATCCAGAATTCTATGGCGTTATGAGAGATATTATCGGGAATTGTCAAGTATTGCCAGATATAATCGATTATAAAACCTCTACCGTTAACGATATTCTGAGCCAGAGTAAAATAGAAAGCGTTATCGCCGTGGCCCGGGTGGAGTGATTTATGGGCCAGTATCAGACGAATAATAAACGCAATTGCGAATATAGCGGCTCCAAGATATTTGGATTTACTTGATTGATTATTCAATTAATGTCGCTTTCAACTAATTACCGGATTCATGCTATCGATTATTTTCGTTGAACCATCTCTATGCATATTTCCGGGCAGGCCAGAACGCATAAGCCACAGCCATAGCAATTATCGCGATATACAATCAGCGAGTTGTCTCGGATTTTTCTGGCATCAAAGTAACAGACATCGACGCAAAAATAACAATTCGCGCAGGATTTTTCATCAGTTAATTCGATAAATTTGCCCTTATCGCAAATTTCGTTTTTATCGAGAAAATATCCGCAGCAATCATCGCAGCAAAAACATATACCTTCAGTCTCGCTTTTATTGGCCATATCGCGAAATGGCCGTGCTACCAGCATCTTATCCTTGGCTTCAGCCAGGATAGCCCGGGCTTCGGCCGGCGTGATTTCTTTCATGCCGCTTCCGGACGACCCCGAATCGCCTTTAAACATCAGGCAAACATCGACACGTGAACGGGCACATTTTCCTCGCTGTTCACGGCATCCGCAATTGGAAACCCAAAAACGCTTGTGGCTATTGATTAACTTCGAAGCTTCTTTATGGGTACAAACATAATGCATATGGAGGCTATTATCAGACATCAGCTATTATTCTCCCGGACACTCCCCTGTAAGTACCACTTATCTGGTTATTTCATCAAAGATTTTAACAAATTAGAACAATCGAGGCAAGGATAATTGGAAATTGGCACAATAAAACCGGGCCAAATCGCGGCCCGGCGGATACTTAAATTTGCAGATTTTCGTGATACGAGATAGTCATTACCAATCAAGGTATGAAATCAAATTACCAGTGATTTCATAGGTTTTTTGTTGCCGGTTCGTGCCATCAACATTCATGACATATATATTCGGTTCACCCGACTCGGCGGAGAGAAAAGCAATCTGGCCGCCATTGGGGGAGAACACAGGCGATCTATCGCCCGGATGTTCAATGCCCGAGATATTTTGCAGTTGGGCGCCATTGGGTAAAACGGTGTAAATCCCCGAATCAACTTCATCGAAAACCAGAAGGCCATCATTGGACCATTTGGGGTTTCCGGCATTTTGGCCTGGAATGCTAACAATATGCTTGTTGCCCAAATTGGGGTAATTTGCGACTAGAATACTGCTTTGATTGAGGTTGACGGGAACGCCGATATTGCAGGCAAGTTTTGTCAAATCGGTGGATAGGCATGGAGATGAATAGCAATAGGTCGTCCCTTCATAGATAACGAGGGTTTGTTGTTGGGTACCATCGATACGAATTCGAGCAATTTCACAACGGTTAGAGTCCAGCGGTAATGATGTGTAAACGAGATAATCCGTATTCTCCCAGCACGGATCAAAACTGACAACGCCCGCAGATGACTTGGTTAATCCGGTTACTTGAGTAATATCGGAGCCATCATCAGTAATTATCCAGATTTGCATTGTTCCTGATCTGTCGCTGGCAAAAGCGATTTTAGATTTATCGGGCGACCAGGCCAGACCGCGAACCTCGCCGCCGCCGATATCGGCAAGTTGAACAGCATTGTTAGAAGCCGGATCCAGAATCTTGATTTTCCATGAGCCTCCTTCCAGAACAAGATAGCACATTAAGGACAAAGACCCGCCAGGCGCATTCGGCGCCCCGGAAATGGTTATCTTATTTTCCCGGCCACAACCGGTAAAGCAGACACACAGGAGCATGAGCATGGCGATTCCCCGCAGCAATAAAGCGGACTTCCGATACATATAAATCCTCCTTTTTAAATCGACAGGATAATAATTATATGTTCGGTATCTTTGTCAAACTATTTTTACAGGAGAATGGGAAAATTTTATTAAAATATCAATATGACATGTTTATTTTACTGTCAAATATCGCATTTGACATAAATGTGAATAATACATTGATAGATAAAACGCCACAATCAATCAGGATTATGTCGGGCAATAATGCCATCCACCATGTATATTACATCTTCAGATATATTGGTGGCGTGATCAGCGATCCGTTCCAGGTAACGCGAAACCGACAGATACGGAATCAAAATATCGACATGTTCGGGGCGGGCTTTTATGGCGTCGGTAACGAGATTATACATTTCGCGATTGATAGAATCGACATAATCATCGGCGGCGCAAACCTCCCGCGCCAGTTTGGAATCGAGGTTGACCAGAGAATCAAGACAGGTACGTAACATCCACTGGGTTTTGGATGATATGCCATCGAAATCGAAAGGAATCGAAATCGGCGGGTTGTTTTTTAGAAGTTGGGCGCGTTCGGCGATATTTACCGCGAGATCGTTAATACGTTCCAGATCGTTATTGATTTTTAGTACCGCAATTATAAAGCGAAGATCAATAGCGACCGGCTGATGTAAAGCTAAAATTTTCAGACAATCTTCTTCCAGTTCAACCTCGGCGCGGTCGATCTGTTTATCGCCCTTGATAACGCTTTGAGCCAGTTCGGGGTCTCTGTTTTCGATAGATTTGACGGCCAATCCGACGCTGTTTTCGACAATGGCGCCAATCGCCAATATTTTTTTCTTTAGATTATCGATTTCGGTACGCAGATGTTGCGACATAATTATAACCTCTTTTAAATCATCCAAAGCGACCGGTAATGTAATCTTCGGTGCGCTTCACGGAAGGCTTGGTAAACAATTTATTGGTGGCGTCAAACTCTATTAAGAGCCCTTCATAAAAAAACCCCGTATAATCGGAAATACGAGCCGCTTGTTGCATATTATGGGTAACGATAACAATCGTGTAATTTTTCTTCAATTCCCCGATAAGGTCTTCAATCTTGGACGTTGAAATTGGATCAAGCGCCGATGCCGGTTCATCCATAAGCAAAACCTCTGGCTGGACAGCCAGCGCTCTGGCGATACATAAACGTTGTTGCTGACCACCGGATAGCATGTAAGCGCTATTGTTTAGTTTGTCTTTAACTTCATCCCAGAGAAACGCCCTGGTTAATGACTCCTCGACCGCTTCCCCGACCGTATCTTTATCGGTGATACCGTTAACCCGAAGACCATAAGCGACATTATCGAATATCGATTTGGGAAAAGGATTCGATTTCTGAAATACCATCCCGACCCTGGTTCTGATTGTGGACACATCGGCGACCTCCCGATAAATATCGATATTATCGAGAGTAACTACCCCTTCCAGACGAGTGCCGGGGATAGTTTCATTCATCCGGTTGAGCGTGCGCAAAAATGTCGATTTGCCGCATCCGGATGGGCCAATTAGCGCGGTTACTTTTTTCTCATCGATATCCATCGAAATATCAAAAAGCGCCTGATTAGTCCCATAAAAGAAATTCAGATTTCGAGTAGTCATCTTGGGCTTTATCGCAATTGGGATATGCGGCTGACCCAAATTGGACCGGCCCATCGCGCTCGAGATATTAATATGATTATCCACTGATTCGCCTCGATCTCATTTTAGATCTAATTAAAATTGCCGTGAAATTTAATAAAAACGTAAGAACTAACAATACCAAAACCGTCCCGTAAAGAATCGGTTTGGTTTTTTCCACATCCGGAGACTGAGTAGCCATCACATAGACGTGATATCCCAATTCCATAAACTGGCTATTAAGTTTGGTCGGTAAATGAGGAAGATAATAGGCGGCTCCGGTAAACATAATGGGGGCAACCTCCCCCGCACCGCGACTGATTGCCAAAATAGCGCCCGTAAGAATACCCGGCATCGCCTGCGGAAGGATGATTCTTCGGATAGTCTGTAATTTAGTGGCGCCAAGCGCGTAGCTCGCCTCTTTAAGTTCGCGAGGAATTGTCCGAAGCGCTTCTTCGGTAGAAACGATAACAACCGGCAGGGTTAATAACGCCAATGTAAACGAAGCCCAAATTATGGCCGGCTGACCCCATACCGGCTGGCCGCTATTGTAAAACGCCTTATCGATACCTCCACCGATGAAACTTATAAAAAAACCCAGGCCAAATAGACCGAAAACAATTGACGGTACGCCCGCCAGATTATTAATGGCTATGCGGATTACCCGGGTTATTTTCGAATCGGGCCGGGTGTACTCCTGAAGATAAATCGCGGTTAGTACTCCGATCGGTACTCCGAAAATAACCATCAGTATTACCAGAGCCACGGTTCCAAAAATCGCCGGAAATATTCCGCCTTCGGTCATGCCATGTTCGGGCGGATGAGACAGAAATGTCCAGGAAATCGTTCCTATTCCGCCCCAAATTATATTGAGTAAAATAACCCCGAGTATCATGATTATGATAAGAACGGCGACCAGAGTCAGGCTTTTTGGAATCGCGCCGCTTGATTTTCGCTGTTGGGTTAGGGACGATATATTATTATCGAGAGCGAACTGACTGGTTGTAAGATTCGGGCTCATCCGGTTCTCCCCTGGAACTTTTCTTTCAGGCGAGCCAGAATCAATTCGCCGCCCAGGTTAATGATAAACGTAAATACGAACAATAGGCTTCCGATAAAAAACAACACATTATAATGAGCGCTGCCAAAAACGACCTCGGCAAGTTCGGCCGCAACGGTGGCCGACAGCGTGCGAATAGAATCGGTTATACTGCCGGAAATTATCGCGGCATTACCGGAGGCCATCAGCACGATCATGGTTTCGCCAATTGCCCGTCCGAATCCCAAGATTACGCCTGCCGCGATTCCAGGAAGGGCTGCCGGTAACACCATCGTAAACGAAACCTGCCACTGGTTGGCGCCCAAAGCCAGAGCCGCCTCCCGCAAGGATTTGGGAACGGATGTCATGGCATCCTCGGCCAGCGTAAATACGATTGGGATAATCGCGATACCGAGCGCGATCCCGGCATTAATAGCGTTCAACCGATAAGTCAACCCGAACAATTTTTGTATAACCGAGGCCAGAACAATCAGGGCGAAAAATCCCAGCACAACGGAGGGGATGCCTGCCAGAAGTTCGATGACGGGCTTTATAAATTCGCGCGCTCGTTTTGAAGCGAACTCCGAAGAATAGAGCGCCGCGGCGATTCCGAGAGGAGCGGCAAATATTATTGCTATAAGGGCCGCCTTAAGCGTACCTATAAAAAGCGGCAAAAGCGAGTATTTAGGAATATCGGAGTTTGGTTGCCATGACCATTTGGGTTGATGTCCGGGGTAATATTGCTGTTTGAGAATCATTTTATTCAGGCTGGCTTCCGATTGAACTTCGGCGCTGGTAAAAATCGGGAGCGATTCCTTAAAGATAAAAACGAAAATAAGCAGTATAACGGCAAGCGCGGTTAGGGCGGCCACGCTTATCAGTTTTTCGCCAAACAGTTCTTTAAGACGGGATTTGGGCTTAAAATCGTATTTATTCATCATCATTAACGCCCGCGGGGAAGCATTCGACATCCCTCGCGGGCAGTATCACCGAAGAGGTCAGGCGATGCTCGTTACTTAATTATAGATTTCGCGGCCAAGTCCGCCGGAAGGGGGATATAATCGGACGATTCGGCAATTTTCTGACCATCCGGGGACAAAGCCCAGTTGAGCAAATCCTTTAATTGACCAGTAGGAGTCCCGTTAAAGAACCAGTATAAATCGCGGGCTATCGGATAGCTGCCGTCAGTTACCGTATTAATCGATGGCAATATCGCGGCTGACTTATCGTCATTCCTAATGGCGACGAATTTTACGCCCTTGCCCCAGGCCAAACCGCCATAGCCGATTCCGTATTTATCTTTGGCAACGGCATTAACAACTGCGGCGGTACCCGGCAGGGTTTGGGTGGCTTCATGATAATCCTCGTTTTTCAGCACATGCTCTTTGAAATATGCGTAAGTGCCCGAATTGTTTTCGCGACCGTATAACACGATACTATGAGAAGGACCGCCGACTTCTTTCCAATTGGTGATTGAACCAGTGTAAATTGCCTTTAATTGTTCAAGCGAAAGCTCTTTGACCGGATTGTTTTCGTGTACAAATACGGCAATACCATCAAGGGCCACCGCCACCCGATAGGGTTTTATCCCTTTGGCTTCGGCATTTTTATATTCTTGCGGTTTCATGTCGCGCGAGGCTTCGCAGATATCGGTCGCGCCATTGATTAGAGCCGCGATTCCAGTGCCGGAACCGCCTCCGGCAACTTGTATGGTTACATCTTTATGCGCCTTCATGTATTCCTCGGCCCAGCGTTGGCCAAGCTGAACCATGGTGTCGGAACCCTTTATGGTGATGTTTCCGGCCTGCGCGATTGTTACAGCCATCAGGGTGATTAACAGGGCGGTGAGTTTTTTCATCTTTTCCTCCTTAAATTATTATTGAATTTTTATTAAGCCACATTTCGTTTTAGTTGCTATAAATAAACATTTCAATTATTAGGAATTGATTAAAGCAATGTTAGGATGTTGTGTGTCTGGAAATTACTAAAAAAGAATCAGATTTTATCATGGGTTTTAACAGTAGGCAGATGGATGGTAAAAACGCTTCCTTTACCTACCAGACTTTCGACACCGACATAACCGTGATGCGCGATTACTATATGCTTGACTATAGCCAATCCAAGCCCGGTACCGCCGAGTTCACTACTTCGCCCCTTATCGACCCGATAGAAGCGTTCAAACAATCGGGGAAGGTGTTTCTTTTCTATGCCGATACCCCAATCGCGGACGGATATTATCGCCTCATTGCCGGATGATTTACAGCTTAATTCTATTGTTTTGCCATCTTCGCTATATTTGATAGCGTTGCTCAATAAATTGACGATGGCCTGTTCGAGCAATTGTCTGTTAATCTGGCAACTAATATCCTCGGGGCATTCGAATGTTAAAGCTATATTCTTTTCTTTAAATTTTAGTTCGCAGTCATCGATAGCGTTTTGAATCACATCCTTAAGACTGCCATTCTCTAAGGGGATTTCGGTTTTTTCGGCCTCTTCAATTTTAGACAATGTCAGCAGGTCTTCGACAATCGCATTCAGACGATCAGATTGACGGGCGATAATATCCAGGAATCGTAACGCATCATCGCGGTCGCTAATTGCGCCGTCTCTTAACGTTTCGATAAATCCCTTTATAGAAGTAATCGGTGTTTTTAGTTCATGTGAAACATTGGCGACGAAATCCCGCCTAACACTTTCCAGATGGCGGATGTGGGTAATATCGCTTAAGACTATCAGCGCGCCGAGGTTTTCCCCTTTTTCGCTGGTCAATATTGTGCCGTGCATCTGCAAGATTCGGTCGCCATTTCTCTGGATATTGATTTCATCCTCCATGGGTTGACCTTCATGAATGATTTTTTTCACAAACGCCTGAAGATGAGGATGACGAATGACCTCCTGAATATAA
>CAZTNJ010000046.1:15372-18108 GCA_964614835.1 uncultured Ignavibacteria bacterium
ATAATGCCCTTTTGCTTGAGAGCTGTCGAGATCAAGTATTCGAGCCGCCGCCTTATTGAGATTGACCAAGCGTTCATTTAAATCGAACGCCACGACTCCCTCGACCATGCTCGATAGTACCGCTTCCAACTCATTTCGCTGGCTGACAATAGTTTTGATTTTTTCATCAAGTTGGGCGGCCATACGGTTCATGGCCTGGGCCAGGTTATCGATTTCGATAGCGTTTCCAGACTGCAGTTTATGATTGAAATTCCCCCTGGCAAATTCATCGGAGATGCTGGTCATTCTTTCTATGGGCCTACTGAACCGGCGCGATATAAAATAACTCAATAAACCCGCCAGAAACGCCATCACGATTCCATCAAAGATTATTCTAGGATAGATACCGGCGAATTCTTTGTCAAGGGCAGTTACAGGAAGGGCAACCCGGATTACGCCCAGCGCCTGATTATCATCAATAATCGGCGTAGCCGAATAAAGCATCATCTCGTGACGAGTATGGCTATATCGTCGCGCCGAACCGATTTCCCCCGCCAGCGCCTGCTGTATTTCCGGGCGATTACGGTGGTTTTCCATTTTAACCGGGTCCTCGTCAGTATCGCCAATCACTTCTCCGGAAGGTAAAACAACTGTTATGCGCGTTAGGCTTTCCTTGCCCAGATATTTGCAGAGTGAATCAACGGCGGGGCCGTTTGCCAGAAATGCCCGGTCAACAAAGCGATCTTTAATCAATTGAGTGCGAGCCCGCAGTTCTCCGGATATTTCGGCAAAGTAGAATTTTTTCATGGAAAGGGTCATGAATAATGTAGTTGCCGTGACCGCCAAAACGATAACGATGACAAACGATGGGAACAGTTGCCAGATTAGTTTTCGTCTGAACATTAATTAGCCCAAGACATCGAATTCTTTATCGGAAAACCGATAACCGACGCCACGAATCGTCTCGATAAGCTTGCCATAATCACCCAGTTTTTTGCGCAATCCGACTATCTGGACATCCACAGAACGATCGGTTACGGCGTAATCTTCTCCTTTGATCGCATCGACGATTTGGTATCGCGTGAAAACCCATCCCGGCTTGGAAGTTAAAAAGCGAAGAAGTTGGAATTCCGTGAAAGTCAAATCGATCGACTTGCCTTTTATCGAAACTTCGTGACGACCCGGATGAATACTGATATCCCCGATGGCAATCGGGGAAGATTGGTCGGGTAAAACTTGTTTTTTTCTTTTCAAAACCGCTTTAATTCTGGCAATCAGTACTTTTGGACTGAATGGCTTAGTCAGATAGTCGTCGGCCCCCATTTCTAGACCAACCACGATATCGCTTTCTTCCCCTTTGGCGGTAACCATAATAATAGGGATTTCGGCGGTCTTCGAATCGGCTTTGAGGGCTTTGCAAACATCCAAACCATCGATATCGGGCAACATCAAATCCAGAAGACAGACATCGAAAGGTTTTAGCCTGGCGAGCCTGACCGCCTCCTCGCCTTTGGCGATACAGGTTGTGCGAAAACCTTCTTTGGTGAGATTATAGTCTATCAATTCGCTGATATCGCGGTCGTCTTCGACTATTAAAACGTTTTCTTTTGCCATCCATGCGCCTCCGATAGAATCCGGGACATTCAATTTTATGTTTTTTATACATATTTGTCATTAGAAAATTGTTAGGGGCGGGTTAGGAATTGGTGTTGGGAATAATAATTAAGGGGCGGAATCCTGGGTTCAATAATTATAAGCAACCGGATAAAACTAATAGTGTTAGGAAGCGGTTCGGTTAAACCTCATTACCGCCCCTGGAATCCTAATGTGAATATTAAGTTATATTATATATTCAAACGGCCGAAAAATCATGGTGCATTTTTCCGGACCAGAATATAGAGATCCACTTTATAGTATTTGATATTATAGTAATTAACCGAGTCGGTCGCCAATCGACCGTTGATTCTTTTTGCCTTACAAAGGATCGAATATGGGCCAATATCGGTCGTGTATGTCAGGCGTTCACAGCTAATTTGGTCATTACGGATAGTTTCCAGAGAAGCGCTTATGGAATCGCCGAGAGGTATCTGAACGGTAACGCTATCGGGAACAAGAAGCAGATTAATATCGGATTGACCGCTATCAAGCCAAGCATATAAGGTATCCTGGCCATCCAACATAAAAGTTCTCTTCTCGCCTTCGCCGAAAACAAATAGCCAATCATAGCCGTCAAGCTTGATACCGGCTTTTTCATCCAAGCTGGCATTGAAATAAATACCGTTATCCAGGGACGAGATTGGACTGTAAGTATAATCGAATCCCAATGCTTCGGCGACAGAATAGGGGAATTGATACTTCAAGGCGGAATTTTGAATCGCATCCAGGGTGCTATCGGTTAACCAGGGGGAAAATGAATCGAGTCCATGCCACTCTACCAGATATCTGATGATGTGGCTCATCTGGTTTCTATCATCGTGAGAAAGCGGCGATTCAACAGTCTTAAGAGCGCCATTTTCCAGCAAACCGGTTTTCTTAAGATACGATTCCAGTCGGCCTTTCTGGCTGAATTTTGCTATGGCAAACGAGCTCCAGGGACCATAAGCGGAAAGGAGAGCGATCAAGCATACTACTATCGGTATTATTCGGATATCTTTGGCTCGCCCGAAAACGAAATATAAAACCAGGATAGTTAAGCCCGCCGACATAGCCAATACCAGATAGCGATTAACTGTAATTCCGTAGGTGCCGACACGTTCG
>CAZTNJ010000047.1:0-16759 GCA_964614835.1 uncultured Ignavibacteria bacterium
GATTTTTTTGAAATACTTCGCAATAAACTCCATCTGGGGGCGCGCCCTTTAAGCAATAATAATGCTTGAATCGATTCGTATAGTTAATTTTGCCCTTATCGATGAATTGACAGTCGATTTTAAAAGAGGGCTAAATATCTTTACCGGCTCAACCGGCGCGGGGAAAACTATCATTATCGACGCGCTTGGATTGGCGTTAGGCGAACGGGCCTCGGATGAATCTATTCGAACCGGAGAAACCCAGACCATTATAGAAGCCGTGTTCGATAAACCGACCAAAAATATCGTATCCGAAATTGAGTTAAGCGAAAGCGACCAAATAATAATACGGCGCGAAATAAACCGCGACGGAAAAAGCAAAGCTATTGTCAACAATCATCAGGTAACATTACAGAATCTACGAAGTATCGGCGAAAATCTGGCATCGATAACCGGCCAGCATGAACAAAAAGGGCTGATGGATAAAAGTGCTCATAGATTGATCTTAGATAACTTCGCGGAAATCAAGAATGAATTGAAAAACCTTGAAGATATTTATAATAAATATCAGAATTTAAAAAAAACGCTTGACGCGCTTCAAGCCAAACAAGCCGAATCATCATCTGAACGCGAGCTGTTGGCATTTCAGATAAAAGAAATAGAACTGGCCTCATTACTGGAAGGCGAGGATGAGAGTCTGGAGCAGGAAAAACTTCGGCTGATAAATGCCGAAGCTATAAAGACAATCTGCCGACTCTGTCGGGAAATAACATTCGAGGAGTCAGGCTCAACCTCCGAAAGATTAAAAGCCTGCGCAAAAGAGATGGCCAAAGCGGCCAAATTTTCGGAAAAGGCAGAAGAAATAAAAAGCAAAATCGAAGAGCAGTTGCTAAATCTTGAGGATATCGACAGATTACTTTATAAGATGGAATCGGCCAATGAACTTGATCCCGGACGCTTGGAGATAGTAGAAGACAGACTCACGCTTATCAAAAAGCTAAAGAAGAAATACGGCCAAACGATCGTCGAAATCAATGAATTTCTCCTTCAGGCAAAACGGAAGCTAAATGATTATGAAGATTTGGGTGGTCAGATAAAATCGTTAACGACAGAATTACATTCGTGTAGAGCGAATCTCTCGAATATAGCTTCCGAAATCTCAACCAAACGAAAAAAAGCCGCCCAAAAAATCGAGAAAAACGTAATCGGGCATCTGATGGACTTGGCGATGCATGGTTCATCGTTCAAAGTCGATTTTCAGGTTCAGCCCGATTCTGAAGGACCATATTTGCTTGGCTCCCAATCGTTGGCTGGGGATCAATCGGGCTTCGATAAAATTGAATTTTTAATCTGCGCTAATCCCGGCGAAGGATTAAAGCCGCTTTCTTCGACAGCATCCGGCGGCGAATTATCGCGAATACTACTGGCGCTATGTTCGGCCTTGAGTCAGGTTTATCCAACGCAAACGCTGGTTTTCGATGAAATCGACGCCGGTATTTCCGGGGAGGTGGCCTCCCAGGTTGGTAAAAAGCTTCAAAAACTGGCTCAATCACGACAGGTGATATGTATAACGCATCTTCAGCAGATAGCCAGCCGAGGAGAGGCACATTTCAAGGTCTACAAAGGCAAGGTCAAAGGACGGGCGGTGACCAGAATCAAACTGCTTGAAGGAAAAGAGCGGTTGGCCGAAATCGCTCGTTTGTTGGCCGGCGAAAAAATCAGCGATATTACCCTGGATAGCGCTGCCCAGTTGCTTGAAGAGGGAAATCAATAATCCATATGTTGTCAAATCTTCCCAACGCCCTGTCGATTGTAAGATTAATAATCGCCCCCTTTATTTTTATCGCGACCGCTTATCACAATCACGCGGCCATCGCGATTCTTGCGGCAATCGCCGTATTAACCGATTTTCTGGATGGCTATTTGGCGCGCAAATTAGACGCGATCTCGCAGGCTGGCAAAATCCTGGATCCGCTGGCGGATAAATTGTGCGTGGCGGCCGCCGCTATCGGAGCGACGGCGTACATGGGGATGCCTATATTGTTGTTGGTAATTATATTAGTTCGGGATTTGATGATTGCGATATTCGGCCTGAAAATCATTAAAGCGAGGCGACTGATACCGGTGTCGAATATTTGGGGGAAAATCACGGTTTTTATCTTAACTGTTACATTAATTGTCTATATCTTTAAAATTGAATCCCTTTTTACGCCAATATTTCTGATAACGCTTGTGTTTATTTTGATTTCATCCTATAGTTATTTTAAAATCGGGTGGAATCTGCTACACCAAAAATAAATAGGGTGACAGAATTTCGCGATATTTTAAAATAATCGGCAACTTATTGCCATTATTGCGTAATTAAAGGTGAAAGGAGGCATCTATGCCGAAATGTAGATTGATTACGATTCTGTTTGTAGGGCTGGCGTTAGCGACTACCGGTTTTGCGGGCAAAGTAAAATCGGGCGATTATAAAAACGGAATATTAACGGATTCGCAACTGGGGTATACTCTGAGTATTCCCAATAACTGGCGGGTAAAGGTTTTTGATGAACCGGCGTTGCAACGCGTTTTAATGATTAAGCGCAACTATGAAATTAATAAAATGGTCAAAGACCTTGGCGGGGAGTTTACAATTCCGGAAATTCGGATATTTGCCAGACCGGATTCCTTGAGCCCAATTGAATTTCTAAATAGGCTGAAGGATGATATTGCGGTTCATAAAACTAATGATAATATTATCTCGCAGTTAGAACTGCTGAATTCGGGCGAATTCTCGCAAGTTCAGGATATGAAATTAGATAGCATTCCCGCGATAAAAGCCATTTTTAAGAAAAATTACGAACGTAAACTCGAGGTCGATCCGAATGACGCGCATTATCGCCAGTATGGAGGCCTGCTGGTTCAGAATGAGCATCTGGTTCACGAGTTGTATATTTTCAAACGCGGCGGCCAGTTGTTCGTGATACATGCCTTCGCCGAAAGGGAATTCTATCCGATGAATAAAGAGGAATTCGGGAAAATTATCGGGAGTATCGTGTTCGCCACGGAAAAGCCCGCGGATATGTCTGGAAAGCAGGCCGATCAGGGAGAATAAGCGTATTCTATTATAGGCCTATCTGGGGATTATTCGGATGCGGATAATCCCTTTTGTTTTAGCCATCGGGCAAGCATGATTTACATCGAACCAATTGGCGCTTTGCGGCTAAAATCAGTTGACCTTTAGGGGCGGAACTATTATGATTCGATGTTGTAATTGGAGGGAATATGTGGATAGTAAGATATGCCATAGCCGCCGTCCTGATAATAGCCCTGCTGGGATTTACGATACAAAATTCGTATCAGCGAGTTATTATCAATATCGGCGCCAAAACGTATGACGATGTTCCTTTGATTTTCGTAATTTTTATCGCGTTTTGCGTGGGAATCATTTTCTGGTTTGTGATTTCGGTGGTTCAGTATTTGCGCCTATCGGGTCAGCTTACCGAACAGAAAAGAAAACTACGAAATCTTAGCGAAGAATTGACCACGCTTAGAAATTTGCCGCTTGAAGAAACCGATGAAAAGCCGGGGGAGAAAAGCTGATGGATGGATTTTTTAATACATACTGGTGGGTAATATTCCTGATTTTTATGGCTCTTCTGGGTTTGATATTTTCATTCGAAAAGAAGAAGGACCAGGCCAGCAAACAGGTTTCGCAGAATTATATCGACGGCCTTAAGGCCATGATAGAAGGCGATGAGCATGGCGCGTTTGTCAGGCTTAAGCAGACCGTTAACGAAGATTCAGAGAATATCGACGCGTACCTTCGGTTAGGCGACCTATTACGAAAAAAGGGACAGCATCAGAAAGCGGTGCAAATCCATCGCCAGTTGCTGCTTCGCAAAAATCTCGATTCGGGCACTATCGCCCTTATCTGGAAATGTCTGGCCGCCGATTTTATTTCGGCAAAAAAGTTCAATATGGCCGAAGAGATTTTGCAGAAGATTGCCAAAGAGTCGACCCATAAAAAATGGGCCAGAGAAAAAATCCTGGAAGTTTTCGAGAAATCAAATCAGTGGGAAAAGGCTTTCGAAGTCGGTAAAGAAATTTATGGGAGTAAAGAACAGCAGGCCCGTTTGGCCGTTTACAAATACCTTTCGGGCGCCGAATTATATAAGGCCGGTGAATATCATAAAGCCCGCTTGGCTTACAAAGAATCGCTTCACTACGACGATAAATTCGCGCAATCATATATAATGATCGCCGAATCATATCTGGCCGAGAATCGCAAGGAGGAGGCGGCCGAATTTTATAAAAAGCTTTGCCAGGAAGTCCCGGCGGAGGCTTACCAGATATTTTACAAGATGGAACAAACGATGTTTGAATTGGGGCAATTTTCCGAAGTCGAGTCTGTCTATCGCAAAATGCTTGCTCAATCTCCCAATAATCCGGATATTCTTCGTTCGTTGGCCGTAATCGCCGAAAAGAAAGGGGATGTTAACGGGGCCATTGAGGCGCTTCAGCAGGTTGTAAATGCGTTTCCGGATGATATGGCGGCTTCCAGCCGGTTGGCGGGATTGTATCTCGAAAGCGGCCAAAAACAAAAAGCCACCCGTCTTCTACAAAACATCTACGAACAGAGTCCGCTAAGGAAACACTATTACGCTTGTCCATATTGTCATGCTGAAACCACGAAAATCGAGATGGTGTGCCCATCATGCGGCAAGGTTGGCCCATACAAAAAAGTATGATAAGAATCATCGCCTTATTATTTTTCGGGTTATCGATAGTAACTCAAGCGGCTTCTATCGATGACCTTATTGGTCAGGGACGGCTGGGGGAGGCTTATTCTGCTCTGGAATCGGCCTATGGAGATTCGCCGGAGTCATCCGCCTATTTTCTGCTATCCGGATTGTCTTCGGAGAATGGCGAAAACTCGGTTTCCGATTTGAAGGATTTTATCAATCGCGGCGAAGGCTCTCCTTATATGATAGATTGGGCGAGAATGCATCTGGGGAAATATTATATTTCTCAAGGGTTGTTAGGAACGGCTCGGAAGATGTTCGAATCAGTTCCGGAAACCTCCCCATTCGCGGCGGAGGCGGCATATTTAGCGGGAAGATGCTGTTTATATTCGGCTGATTTTGAAACCGCCGAGAAGATATTTTCGGATGCGACCAAGCGATTCAACCCAACTAAAAATAAAAACCAGAACGATATTCAGACCGCATATTATTATTGGTCGGTTTTCGGTTTGGGCGAGGCGAAATCCGCTTTGGGACAAAATGCCGCCGCCGAAAAATTGTACAAGCAACTCCTAGAACCTCAATTCGAATCGGATATCGAACCATTGGCGTTACTGGGTTTGGCTAAAACTGCCCGTCAGGCGAAAAAACCAGACCAGGCCAATCAGTATATGGATTTGTATAAGGAGCGTTATGGCCAGGCGCCGGTTGGTGAGGCCCATACTTCGACTGCAAATGCCACCACGTCAACCAAAACCTCGGCTACCCCAAGTAATCCTGATGAGCGGATGGATAAAATCATGGGGAACAAATATTATATCCAGATTGGCGCCTACTCCAAAAAAACCAATGCCGATAATGAAGCGGCCGCCTATAAGAAAAACGGCTATAAAGTCTTGGTGGAAAGCTACGATAAACAGGGGCAGACATTTTATCGGGTGCTTCTGGGTAGTTATAGTTCCAAATCGCAAGCTGATTATATAAAATCGAAATTGGAAAAAGCAGCTGGCGAAAAGTATTCCCTTCTAGTTCGCTAGTTTCGATGACTGACAATTCGACACCTCTCATAAAGCAATATCTTGAAATCAAGAAACAATACCCTGACCGGCTGTTGTTTTTCCGAATGGGCGATTTCTATGAGATGTTCGGCGATGACGCCAAAACCGCCGCCGAAATATTAGGAATCACCCTAACATCCCGCAACCATGGCAAAGCCGGACGAATCCCCTTAGCCGGCGTGCCGTATCATCAGGCGGAAAAATATCTGGCGAAATTGCTCAAGGCGGGCTTGGGTGTGGCGGTTTGCGAGCAGGTGGAAGACCCCAAACTGGCCAAGGGGCTGGTCAAGCGGGATGTGGTCGAAATTATCACGCCGGGAAGTATCACCGTTGAAGGGGCGCTGGATGACAGCGCCGGAAGTTTTATCGCGGCAATCAATATCGCCGAAGATAAAGTCGGAATCGCATTAGTCGATTACACCACCGGCGAGTTTCTACTGGATGAAATCCCGCTGGCGAAACTGGAATTGACAATCGGCAGATTTCAGCCATCGGAGCTGCTGTTGCCGGAAAATTATTCGGGGCAAACCTGGCATATTCCGGCCTATTACACCGAGCCATTTCGATTCGATTACGATATGGCATTCAATCTTTTAAACGGGCATTTCGGGACGGCCACCCTGGATGGGTTTGGTTGCTCGGATATGCCACTGGCAATCGGCGCGGCCGGGGCGATACTCGATTATCTGAAAAAGCTGAAAAAAGGCCAGGTTGACCATCTGCGGATTTTAAAGCGGGCGATATCAGGTATCGAGATGTATCTGGATCAGGCCACAATCGCTAATCTGGAACTGCTGGAGGATTCATCGGGACAGAAAGAGTATTCGCTTCTGGGGATACTCGACCGCTGCCACACCGCGATGGGCAAGAGATTACTGCGAAACAGGTTGGTAGCGCCGCTTACGGATAAAGCTGAGATATTGAATCGCCAACAGAAAGTGATGGCGTTTTATAATGACCGCAACTTGAGCGATGATGTCAGCGAAATTCTCAAAGGCATTCGCGATTTGGAACGGATACTATCACGGTTTGTGGCGGGCAGAGCGACGCCGCGCGATTTGCTGGCGCTTAAAGAATCATTTACGGCGATAATCGAACTGAAAAAACGAATCGGTTCGTATCAGGCATTCGGAGAATTAATCGACAATCTCGATGAATTCCCCGACCTACTACCGAAACTTGAAAACGCGATAGTCGATAATCCGCCGGTGTCATATCTGGAAGGGGGAATTTTCAAGCGCGGTTATTCGGTTAAGCTGGATTCGTTAAAAGAGGAAATCAAAGACGCGCAGACATATATCAAGACGCTTCAGGAGAAAGAACGCCAGCGCACCGGAATCAGTACGCTCAAAGTCGGCTATAACAAGGTGTTCGGATATTTTATCGAAATCACCAAAGCGCAGGTCGATAAGGCGCCGGCCGAATATATCCGCAAGCAAACGCTGGTAAATGCCGAACGCTATATCACCGAGGAGATGAAAGAGAGAGAGGAACTGATTCTTAAAGCTGAAGAGAAAATCAACCTTCTGGAGGCCGAACTGTTTCTCGAATTGAAGGGGCTGGTGAAAGAAGCTTCGCCGCGCATACTGGGCAGTTCGCAGGCGGTGGCAGAGATCGACTTTTTCCGGTCGCTGGCGCATGTGGCGACCGCTAATTATTACATGCTGCCGAAAGTCACCAGCGCCGAAGACGACCCCGACGGCGTAATCGATATCAAAGCGGGGCGCCATCCGATGGTGGAAAAATCGTTGCCGCCGGGGGAATTTATTCCCAACGACACATTGATGAATACACGCGACAAGCTGATTCAGATAATCACCGGGCCGAACATGGCGGGCAAATCGACATACCTTCGCCAGGTGGGGCTTATCGTGCTGATGGCGCAGATGGGCGGGTTTGTGCCGGCCGATTCGGCGACAATTGCGGTGACCGATCGGGTATTCACGAGGGTAGGGGCGGCCGATAAACTTTCGCGCGGGCAATCGACGTTTATGGTCGAGATGACCGAGACTGCTAATATTCTCAACAACGCCACACCGCGAAGCCTGATACTACTCGATGAACTGGGTAGGGGCACCTCGACCTACGACGGCCTATCCTTAGCCTGGGCGATCACCGAGCATATCTGGGAAAACAAGGCGATTGCCTGCCGGACATTGTTCGCCACCCATTATCACGAACTCACCGAGATGGCCACCCTTTGCGAGGGCATAATCAACCTTCAAGTGGCGGTGAAAGAATCGGGCGATAAGATAATATTTTTGCGCAAGATAATTCCCGGGGGGTGCGATGATTCTTACGGTATCGAGGTGGCCCGGTTGGCGGGATTGCCGAAAGCGGTGATAAGCAAAGCCAACAAGATACTGGAACAGCTTGAAAGCAAACAACCGCCGGAAACTGTCCGCAAAAAAATCAGACAACCGGTGGTAGATTCGTTCCAGATATCGCTATTTTCGCCCAAGGAGGCCAAGCTGGCCGCACGCCTTAAAGCAGTAAATCTCGACCAGATGACGCCGCTTGAGGCGTTCGAGCTGATACGGGAGCTGAAGGGGGAGTTGTAGCTTTATCCCTGCAATCTTCTCCATAATTGATATAATATCGGTATAGTAAGGTAATCACGGGCTCGTATTTATACGGACCGTAGCCCAGACTATAAATTTCTCGTCCCTCAGGATGGAATCCGGCGGTTGCCGGACTCTATCCTGAGGCACATGAAGGCGACCTGCACAAAGGCGAATTGCTTGTAACATAGCCGGGCGGCTCGCGAGTCGCCTCTACAGGGATATGATATGACCTCACCCCCAGCCCCTCTCCCGCGCGGGAGAGGGGTGACCGAAGGTCGGGGTGAGGTTTATTATCGCATTCCCCCTTGTCAATACCCACAAAAATCCCTATCTTCCCGCCATGGAAAAACGGGCGTATATCCTGACATTCGGCTGTCAGATGAACGAATACGACAGCGAACTGCTCGAATCGATTCTATCCGCCGACGGCTACCTTCTGGTGCCGGAACCGAATCAGGCCGACCTGATTGTGGTCAACACCTGCAGCGTGCGACAAAAAGCGGAAGACCGGGCGCTGGCGAGGATAAGCGAATTATCGGCGTTAAAAAAGCTCAACCGGTCGCTGAAAATCGTGGTAGCGGGATGTATGGCCAAACGGGCTGGACAAAGCATTATCGACCAGATTCCGCTGGTTGACTACATTGTCGGCCCCGACCATGTGCCCGAAATCGCCGACATTATCGAGCAAAAATCGCCGCAAAGAATCTATATCAGCGATACGCCCGAATCAGAATCGAACGTATCGACTCCGAAAACCAAAGGGCCGGCGGCATTTTTGGCTATCTCCCGGGGATGCGAAAACTATTGCTCGTACTGTATCGTGCCTTATGTGAGAGGCGCGTTTCGGTCGCGGCCAGCCAAAAGCATAATCAAGCAAGTGGCCGCCTTGACCGAATCGGGAATCAAGGATATCACGCTGTTGGGACAAAACGTCAATTCGTATCAGGATAACGACACCGATTTCGCATCATTGTTGAAAGCGATAGCGCCCATAGGGCCGCCAAGATTACGATTTCTAACATCTCATCCAAAAGACCTATCCGATAAGCTAATCGAATGCATGGCAGAGATACCATCGATATGTCATTCGCTTCATTTGCCGCTGCAATCGGGATCGAATATGATTTTGGCGGCGATGAACAGGGGGTACACGTTCGAGCATTATAATAGCATTGTCGAAAGACTGCGCCGCGCCATGCCGGATATAACGCTGACCACCGACCTGATAGTAGGTTTCCCCGGCGAAACTCCCGATGAATTTGAACGGACTCTAGCGGCAGTCGAATCGATACAATACGATGCCGCCTTCATGTTTCGCTATTCGGTCAGGCCGGGAACGGCCGCCGCCGATATTACCGATGATGTCCCCGAACCGGTCAAAATTGAGCGGCTAACCCGGTTGATAACTGTTCAGCAGCAAATTACCGAACGACGTAATGCCCGTTGGATCGGTCGGCGGATGGAAATCCTTATCGATGGGTTTAGCCGTCGCCAACCGATAGTGCCGAAAGGGAAAACGCGGGGTGGGCTATCGGTGCTTATCAACAATCGACCCGATTTAAAAGTGGGCGATTTAATAACCGCGACAATCGTATCCTCCCGGGCTAAGACCCTGCTTGCCGAATTCGAAAATTTCGCATAAAACCTTGACAATTTTGCCGTTTTCGCCAATAATGCAATAGTATGGCTACTGGTTTCGTGTTACTGGCATTGGCCATTATCGCCATCATAATTTTAACGCGCCTGACCTTTATCGGGCAGAGTCCGGGTTTGTTGGGATGGCTGGGTGCGACTATTATGACGCTGGCGGCGGCTGGGCTATTTTTAATCCACGAGAATAAACAAATAGCGATTGAGATAGCATTCATATTCGGATTCGCGTTTTTATTGGTTGCGTTAATTAGAAAAAGGTCGAAAAGCAAACCGGCTGAATCCCCCGCCATAGAAGAAATACAGTCCAAGGCGGTCAGCGATATTTTACATGTTGCCGCCACCCGCGATAGTTTAATCGAGCTACTAAATTACTCGCTTGACCGATTTTTAGAAATCATGTCGCTTAATTCGGGGGCGGTACATATTCACCACTCGGCCCGCAACACTCTGGTGATGGGGGCGTATCGCGGCTTATCGCCATTATATGCCAACAAGCTAGAGTTAGTAAAACCTGGACAAACCGCTATCGGGCGGGCTCTCCAGAATCGGCGGGTACTGATTATCCGAGATTTACGAATTAGCCCCGATTACGAATTTTTCGGCGGTAAAGCGGAAAGATATTCGTTTTTGGCGGTGGCGCCGATTATGGTCGAAAATGAATGCTGGGGCGTAATAACGATTCTGGGACGAAAACACTACGAACGCGGGATGCTTGATGTCGCTTTGCTTGAGCAGTTCGGTCGTCAGCTTGGCCAGGCACTGCAGGTGGGGCGACAGAATCGAGCCATGGCCGCCGCTTATGCCCGTCATCGCGCCCTGATAGATATCTATGATGATGTATTAAGCGAAATCGATAACGGGATTGCGGAGAATCGAATAAAAGAGGCAATCAACCGCAATCATGAAAAACTATTCGGCGGGAAATCTTTCTGGTTGCTTAAAACCGCCGGTGGGCTGTTTCATATCATGTCGGGTCCGCGACGGCGCGATCCCGATTATAACCGGACTAACCAAACGCAACAATTAACAATGCCCCTTTTGCTTCTTCAGGCGAAACCATATCAGTTGTTCGATATCTCTGCGTCCGAATTCAAACAGATTTTGCCGGGGGAGTTACACGAAAATCAAATATTGTGCGGTTATGGTTTTAGTTCAAGGAATACCCTAATCGGTCTTATTATTATCGATGATAAAAAAGACGCCGTTGCTCGGGATTCGCGGGCGGAACTGGCGATGCTCAATAACTTGTTAAAACTTCTCAATCATTCCGAATCAATGTCGGGAACGAGTAAGAGTGGCAGGCAAAACGGCCTAAATGGAAACGTGCGCGAGTTGGATGACCTGTTCGAGGGGGTGTCTGGACATGTGCAGCTTCTAACGAACGAACTTCAGAAAAAACACGATACCGCCTTTTCGCCGAATATCAGCCGCTGGCTGAAAAATCTCGATGAAATTGCCAGCCGCGGGTCGCGAATAATGAGTGATTTTGATAAGGGAATCGATGCCAACGCTATTATCCAAAATACCGTAAAAAACAATAACCTGAATATCGAATTCGTGCCCGATCCGCTGATCCCGCCCTTGAAAATCAATAAAGATGAATTCAAAGAAACGATCAGCGAGATATTATCGTCGGCGATATTGGATAATCGGAAATTGACCGTGAGGACATCGGGGGATGGTAAACTAATCGGGCTTACGATCGAAGGAGCGGTCAAGTCGGATTTCCCATCGCCGGATTTGGTGCAAAAAGCGCGTTTGATGAATATTGGGCTTAAAGTCGCGCTGACAGAATTGGCGGAGCCGCGTATAGCAACGGCCGATATCAATCCCAACGGAGCGATAAATGTGGTAGTGGCGGAAAGCCGCGATATTATCCGAAATGTGCTGGTCGATTTACTGGGCAATATCGGTTGCCATTTTTCGGTACGCCTGTCGGGAAATGAAACTATCGCCTACATCGAAGAGGCCCGAAACCGGGGAGAGGCAATCGATGCTGTAATTGCCGACACGGGGCTGGAAGATATCCCCGGATTACAACTCTGCCGACAGATAAAAGCAATCGACCCGAAAATCAAGACAATCATTATTTCCAGTTGGGGGACCCATCTGCCGGGATCGCTGTTAAATGAATCATCGGTAGATGCAGTATTGTATAAGCCATTTCGTTTAGAACAACTCAAACAAATCCTTCCCCTGGAAAACCCGCATAATGCGCCAGCAGATTGATTCGGAATCATACACATTTCAGATGACCCTGCGGGCCCGTTTTACCGAGGCCGATTTGCAGGGGATGATTCACCATTCGGAATATGTAAAATATTTCGAAATTGCCCGAATCGAATACTGGCGGCAGTTAGGGATAGGTTACAGGGAGTTTCTGGATAATGGGCTTCAGTTTGTCGTATCGGAAGTAAGATGCAATTACCTGAAATCAATTTATTTCGATGAAATATTTACCCTGAAAGCAAGAGTCAGTCGCTTGACTCGAACAAGCGTGGCGTTTGATTATCTGATTTATAACGATTCGGGAGAGCCTGCCGCTATCGCCTCGACATTATTGGTATGTGTCCGCACTGGCGAAGGGAAACCGTATCCGATGCCGGCCGATTATCTGAATAAGCTTTTGGCATTTGAAAAACCAGGTAGTATCGAGTGGAAAGCCGGAAAGAAACATTAAGAGCTGAAATTCTTATAGAGTTGCAAAAGTTACTTGCGATTTATTATTTCCGATAACATTGATATTGACATTTCAATAATTTTGTCTAATTTGGGGGTATCCGGGGCGTAGCGCAGCCTGGTAGCGCACATGGTTCGGGACCATGGTGTCGGAGGTTCAAATCCTCTCGCCCCGATTTAATTCGATTAATCAATGTGGCATAAACTGGAAATCGTCTTTAGCGCCCTCAACTTTTACGCCCATATTCTGTAATGCGATATAAGCCAACCTGCATATTTCTCTATTCATATATGTTTTTGGCACACCCGCGGGATATTCATAATGCCCTTCGAAGCTATCAGCCATTGCCGCTTTATAAAAGTCTATGTCGGATTTTCGTGGTTTTCTCATTAAGGCGGCTACAGCATTTTGTTTAGTCGAATAGTCCTTGGTGGTTTTATAGATATTGATGATTTCATCATGATATTTCTCGATATTGGCACTTGCCAATATAAAGGTTAAACTCTCCTTATATTTACCGGTACTTCTGGCT
This sequence comes from uncultured Ignavibacteria bacterium, assembly GCA_964614835.1. Classification (GTDB taxonomy): domain Bacteria; phylum Zixibacteria; class MSB-5A5; order UBA10806; family 4484-95; genus JAAYTW01. The sequence continues at coordinate 13,194 of CAZTNJ010000047.1, forward strand.
CTTATTGAATCAATATAAGTACCGTGCTTTTCCGCTAGCTGCGTAAGAGTCATACTATAAGATTGTCTCAAGAAATGTGTCTCTTGGCGCCACATACCATATTTTTTTTCCGGCGGCGAAGGATTATTTATTTCGGCTTTAAGCTTTTTTAATAGTGTATTAATAACGCGAAACGGATCGATATCTGAAACGTAATTTAGCATCTGGGCGGCGCCTTCTCTATCTTGACTATATGGTGAATTAAGAAAAGCCAGAAACTTCGAAAAAAGCCGCTTTTTGGTTTCTGGTGTTAATGTCGAAAGCTGTTCTTTGACTTGCCAGTACGTATCCCATTTTAATTTTAATAGGAAACTTCGAAATTCGCCGGTATAAATTCCTGAACCTATCGCTCTTTCCAATTGCACTGCAGTTCTTTCCGATCCTATCTGCCAGAATATATGATGAACCGCTTCTGTAATAATATAATTTTCAGGTTGCGTAATATTGTCACAAAAATGGCCGGTTAGTTTGTTAATTAGAAAAGTTACGGTGTCACGAATTGTAGAATAACGACTTTCTTTGAGTTCAATTAGGTAGAGGTTTTTTAAGGCGAAGTCACGATGATAATTATTCTTGGTGTCGTAATAAATATCTTCAAGCCTGACTCTTGCCTGGATATCCCCAAATTTCCCCAAAGCATCATAAATTGTCGGAAGTAGTGCCCAGCTATCGGTTGTTTTAGGCGGCATTATTTCATCCAAGATTTTTATCAATAACGATTCCGCTCGAAATCCGCCAACTTCGGCAATAGCATGAATCGCCTCCATTTTTATATAAGGGGGAGGAAAATCGCATCCATGTAGGTCCTGTAGGGGTTCATAATCGTATGCATAAAATAATTCTGAAAGATCTTTTTGTGTGGCGATTTGGCCCAGGCGCTTTATGCCCCAGAATCTTATACGCATATCATCGTCTTTGATAAACCGTTTTAACGAATCCGCATTTTGGATATGCGCAATAGAATCCGGCAATTCGAAGGCCTTAGAATTTAGATAACCCCATTGTCCAAAACAATTGGTTGCTAATATTAGCACTAATAACGCTCGAGAACCGATTATTACTGCTTTTTGAAATATCATCACAGAACACCAGCCTAGCAGGTAATGTATACTTGCAAATATTATATCACAAATTTCTATCAATCGCAATTTCTTTAATTTTAGAATAAATATTATCTGTCAGCAAAAAACCATTGCCCCATCCCCATAGTTATTATATCATTACCGGCCACATGAAATAAAAGGGATTGAGTCTATGACCGTTTTAGATAATTTTTTCGCCGGACAACGACTGGCGCTTTCGAAAATAATATCACATATCGAAAACAACGGGCCACAAGTTAGCGAGCTCCTGCCAATATTATACGGTAGTGCCGGTAACGCTTACAAAGTCGGCCTTACCGGACCTCCGGGAGCAGGCAAATCGACATTGGTGGACAAGCTGGCCGAATTATACGCTGAAGGCAACCGACAAGTCGGGATTATCGCGATCGATCCCAGTTCGCCATTTACGGGCGGAGCACTGCTTGGCGATAGAATCCGTATGCAGAACCTGGCGACGTTTCCGAATATCTTTATCCGAAGCATGGCGACCCGCGGTTCGACCGGCGGCCTGGCGGCATCAACAAGCGAAGTGGCGATGGCAATGGACGCTTTCGGCAAGGAGACGATACTAATCGAGACGGTCGGGGTCGGCCAGGTGGAACTCGATATCGCTGATTCGTGCGATACGACAGTGGTCGTTTTAGTGCCGGAATCGGGCGATTCGATTCAAGCGCTTAAAGCCGGTTTGATGGAGATCGCCGACATTTTCGTTATCAACAAAGCTGACCGGCCGGGCGCCACCAGGATGGTATCCGAATTGTCGATAATCCTCGAAATAAAAAAACAGAAAACCGGCTGGGAATACCCGGTGGTCACTGCCGAAGCGGTCAACGGAGTGGGAATTACCGAACTAAAAGAAAAGATCGCGGCGCATCGGGAATTCTTACATTCAGATTCGCACTACGAATGGCATCGCCGCCGCAAAATCAAAACCGAACTGACTCATATTCTCGATAAACGCCTTAAAGCCCATATCGCGGAACATATTTTGCCGGAAAAGATTTTAAATAAATATGTCGAACAAATCCGCGCGGGCGAATTGAATCCGTATGACGCGGTGGAAAAGATTATGATTAACTTTAACCGGGATTGAATCTATGAACGAACCGAAAGCGCCAATCGAAAAAGCCGGCGTGGATGCGAATCGGGCCAGGTGGGAAGAGGAATACGCCAAATCGAAAATATCACCCAATAAAAAATTCATGACTGTATCCTCCAATCATCTGAAACCGTTGTACGATCCATCGGATTTGGCGGCGATGGATTTCGGACGCGATATCGGCTATCCCGGGCAGTTCCCTTATACGCGCGGCGTGCACGCCTCGATGTATCGCGGCAAACCCTGGACGATGCGGCAATTTTCCGGATTTGGCAACGCCAAACAAACCAACGAACGATATCATTATTTATTGAGCAGGGGGCAACACGGATTGTCGGTAGCATTCGACCTTCCGACGCTGATGGGGTACGATTCCGATTCGCCGCGGTCATTAGGCGAGGTCGGAGTATGCGGCGTGGCGGTCGATACCCTGAAGGACATGGAGACGCTGTTTTCGGGAATCAATCTCGGCCAGATATCCACCTCGATGACGATAAATTGCACTTCGACAATTATCATGGCGATGTATATCGCGGTCGGCGAAAAGCAGGGGGTGGCCAGCAATCAACTCACGGGCACTCTGCAAAACGACATTCTCAAAGAATATATCGCGCAGAAAGAATGGATCTATCCGCCGGAACCATCGATACGGCTGATTACCGATATGATGGCGTTCTGCAATCAGCATGTGCCCAAGTGGAATACGATTTCGATTTCGGGATACCATATCCGCGAGGCCGGAGCAACCGCGGCACAGGAACTGGCGTTCACGCTGGCCGATGGGTTCTGCTATGTCGAATCGGCTATCAAGGCGGGAATGGATATCGATGATTTCGCGCCGAGGTTGTCGTTCTTTTTCAACAGCCATACCGATTTTTTTGAAGAGATAGCCAAATTCCGGGCAGCCAGAAGAATCTGGGCGCGCCATATGCGCGACAAGTACAAAGCCAAAGATCCGCGTTCCTGGATTCTGCGATTCCATACCCAGACAGCCGGGTGCAGCCTGACAGCCCAGCAGCCGGAAAACAATATAGTGCGGACAGCAATTGAAGCGTTAGCCGGAGTACTGGGAGGTACGCAGTCGCTTCATACTAACTCTATGGATGAAACGCTGGCGTTACCCAGCGAAAAAGCGGCCAAAATCGCGTTGCGGACACAGCAGGTAATCGCCCACGAAACCGGCGTAATCAATACGATAGACCCGTTGGCGGGAAGTTACTTTGTCGAGACGCTGACCAATGAAATCGAACAGGAAGCGGAGCGATATTTCGAAGAGATAGACCGACACGGCGGCGTGCTGAAAGGAATCGAGGATGGGTATTTCC
>CAZTNJ010000047.1:16769-18017 GCA_964614835.1 uncultured Ignavibacteria bacterium
GGGTCACCGGGTTTTTTTTCCCCAAACGGGGGGTTGATTAATGTATAGTTGTTTGGGATTTCCAGAGGGAGCTGGCGGAAAGCGCGTTTCGCTATCAACAGGAAATCGAGAAGAAGGAGCGCATAATCGTGGGGGTTAACGATTTTATCGAGCAGGATGAGAAAGTCGAAATTCCGATCTTGATTATCGATGAGTCGGTGGAAAAAGAGCAAGTAAAAGAACTGGCCAGGATTAAATCATCCCGCGATAACGACAAAGTCAAACGGTCGCTGGCCGATTTGAAGAAAGCCGCGATGACAGAGGAGAACCACATGCCGCCGCTTCTGGAATGTGTGCGTTGTTATACTACCGAAGAGGAGATTACCTCGACATTACGGGAAGTGTACGGCGAATATCACGAACCGCCGATGATATAAGGCTTCATCTATACAAATTTCGCGCAGGGGTTTGGCATACAAAACCCTTTGTATGATATCAATCCCTATTAAAATGCGGTAGATGTTCCGGTATCGGAATCGATATCTCCACATACCCCGAAAATTTGCCGTCTTTGGAAAGCGGCAACTGGTGGATAATCTTCTTCTGGCCGTTTTTCTGGATAGTGTAATGATTGGGTTTTTGCGATTTATACATTTCGGCTAATTTTGTGCGCGATGGTTCAGGATGGCAGGCGAATACATCGCTGCCGATTAGTTTCGCGCCGCCATCGGCCGCGAACGTCGTTATGGATACGGGATTCATTTCCGTGATTTTGCCAAAGGCATCTGTAACAGTTATCGCGATTGCCACTTGATTTGTCCAGCTATTATCAGTCATTGAGCGTCTCCTGTTAATGTTTCAGGGGTAACTTAATATTATAGAATTGTTATGGAAAGGATAATTTGAGGCTCCGCGGTTGACTTTAACTAATAAGACAAGGAGAATATGAAACCGGCAAATCTAGATATCTGCCTCTCGCAAAACCGGGTCAGGCATACCTGCGCCAGCCCCCCTCTAAAGTCCCCCAAACCGGCCGATAACCAAAAAAACAACAAAATACTTGACAATTTTTTCTGTAAGCTTAAATTAATCAACTTGCTGGCAAAAGGGCTTTGCCAGTCCAGAGTATTGAAGTTGGCTTTAGATAAGGAGCTTTGATGAAAACATTCGTGCCCAAGCCCTCGGAGCACAAAAGAAAATGGTATCTGGTCGATGCCAACGGCAAAACGCTGGGCCCGGAGGAGTTCGCCGTCCATACCGCCGCGTTGG
>CAZTNJ010000048.1:0-17661 GCA_964614835.1 uncultured Ignavibacteria bacterium
TTGGCGGTTCGAAACCGGGTTTCATGCAAACCGCAAGCGTTTCCGAGGATTGCGATATCTGCGATACGTCATCATAAGCATAAAGCCAATAATATACGAGATTACCGCTTTCTGGGTCATATTCCGGAATATTAGCGTCTTCCCAGGTTGTATCTGCTAGATTGTCGTACGAAACGGTGGTTGTTTTATATTTCCGATACAATTTATAATGATCGAAATCGGGTTCTTTATTCGCAGACCAAAACAAATGAACCTTTGAATAACCGAATACCTGATGAAGATTAACGGGCTTTAAAGGCGGCGCATTATTGAATATATAGAATACATCTTCTGTTTCCTGATTGTTTCTTCGACCTGTCATCAGCAAGTGAAGATTATTAAAAGGATCACAGGCCAAAACAGGTAATCCATATCTTTGGATAGAGTCCGGTGCGGGTATCGTAACCGTGCTTGACCATTGATCTGTTATGGGATCATACTTTCTATATTTTGTCGTATAGGTATTAGCATAAATATACCTTTGCCAAACAACATGGACACAACCATAGGAATCACAAGCCAGCGATGGCCTGGTAGTTTCTTCGCCGGAAGGCGATATCTCGGTTATGCTTGACCAACTGCCGGTAGAGAGATTTAATCGGCGATATTGAATCCTGCCTGCCGGGTTAAGCGACCAAACAACATGAAGATAACGAGTATTATTGTATATAGAATACGCGCAACTTGGAAATTCCGCGTGAATGTTGCTTGAGTCAGTGGAGTCTGAAACACACTTCCCCGGGTGGCTGCCAAAATTGGATGCACCAGAAGTTTTTCTCAAGTAATACACTTCATATGGATTAGGCGGATTTGAATCGGCATAAACCATACAGATTGAGCTATCCGGCAAAGCGCATACATTAACATGTTTGCTTTTATGGGTGGTATCGGTGTCGGTGTACGCAATTGCCTCAGCCGATGGCGTCCAAGAATTCAGACATTTATTGAAATATAGGCGTTTTAGATTCGTCCCATTGTCGTATTGCCAAAAGGCATATTTATAATTGTCAGCCCCAACGACCATATTGGTTGACCAGAAGCCGCCATTTGATCCAACCCAGGGAACCAAAAACCCATCGGGATTACTGATGTAATACGAATTCCCCCATTCTGTTCCGTCAAAAGTATTTCCCCGTAACTCCTCATTTCCGTTGCCGTAGCCATGTTCATCTATGTATGCGACCATTATTTTTGTCGTGTCGCCCACATAATACACGCAAAGAGAAGGATGACCATATGCGTCTGTTGACTGCTGATTTGGTTCTACCGAGACATCAAGGTTATTTTGCCAAGTCCCATTTGCATTCCTTTTACGGTAATAAACCTGTAAAGGTCTGGTTCTTTTATCTTCCCAAACCATATGGGCGTTACCGAATTTATCGCACACTATCGACCAGGGACAATCATTATCCCGCGAACCTTGTAAGCTGTCCAATTCTTGATTGACAAAAGTAAAACCAGTCCAATCTGCTTCAGCAACGACGATAAAAATCAAAATAAAAAGAATCGATCCGATTATTGTATGAATGGTTTTCATATTCTCCCCCTTGGAGATTAACGTAAGATCGTAAACCTTTTCACCTCATGAACACCTGATATATTGTAAATAATAAAGTATATTCCTGATGACACCTCCTTTCCTTGGTCGTCAATTAAATCCCAATTGTAATTATTCTTGTTTATTAGGCTGATGTTTTTTACGAGTCTTCCGCTTATATCGTATATCTTTAAATAACCGCGAGCATTATAATCATTTAAAGCTATTTTTAGTGAATTGTTCGCTGGATTCGGGTATATGGACATGGCATTGCCTATAAAATCGCTTGTTTGCGAATCTATGTCTCCTGATTGTCGGTCATAAATCCTGACCCTAAGCAATTCACCGCTTAATACAATTTCGCATTCGCCGTCATTGTCAACATCCAGTAAAAACGGGTAGGTTGTGGCGAATCCACCCTCATCGCATAACCAAATCCTGCGCCAGCCGGAAACCGGGTAATATTTGTATAATCCGATATTTGAATTAGCCGAGACCATGAATTCATTACGGCCGTCACCATCGATATCTCCATGCGTTAAACCACCGCGTTCCCAGCAATCGCCCGGCAATGAGTCATAATAAACTACTTGATATTGGTTGTCTCCAGTAGCTTCAAATACCTTAAAGAAAAAGCCGCTCCGACTAAAATCCCTGCCAAAGGAAATCCATTCTCCATGACCGTTCCCGTTGTTATCCCCGATAGCTTCATGGAGATAAGGATTGGGGCAGCCAAAATCCGTTTGCCATACAGGAGCGAATGAATCATTGCCAATATATTCGAGAATTTTAATTTCGGTGGGGGTAGGGCCTGCACTAACAATTTCATTTAAACCATCACTATCATAATCGGCATATGAATAATCGGCTAAACCACCTGATTGCCAAATTAATTGACTATGACCAAAAGTATTGTTACCAACGCTTTCGAAAACTTCTATCGCTCTTGGGTAATTTGGAGTTACAAAAGTAACATCCTTAGCGCTATCTCCGTCAATGTCACCGATCCTTGCATAAGATGCATATGGCCCCCCAATTGTGGTATCATCCCATATAAGTGTATCTGGGTAACCATACGGTTGGGTCTGTTCTACTAATCGCAACGTGTCGGTTGCCTGCGTCAATATTTCGTATAGCCCGTCATTATCAACATCTCCGAACCCCTTTGTGGTCATAGGCTCTTCTATCCGATGGACCTCTACAAAATTAAAATCCCCCTGATTTTCAAAAAACTTCGTTCTTACTCCATCTCCCAAATCTGCCGCAAAAATCTCCGGTTGCCCGTTTCCATTAAAATCGTGTTCGAATACTTTATAAAGAAAAAATGCATCCAAATAAAACACCTGTCGAAAAATTACGCTATCATCCAGCATTTCGGTTTGCCAGCTGGTTGTAGTCGGTTCCCCCTCGATATAATATCTGTCAATTTCCAGGGTCGTGGTATTCCGGATAGTATAGTAATTGCCCTCTTGTTTCAACAAATCATGCCCGGATGGTATCAAAATAGCCGTTGCTACTGCGCTGAACGCCGCTACATAGATAATTGCCCAAAAGATGAGCTTCATAAAACCCCATTTTCTTTGATATCAATATAGCACAAACGTGGGTATAGGCAACAATTATTTTAATCGTACCGCCCGCCATTTAACGCGCAAATTTCCTTGACATTCCCCTTAATCTTTTTATCTTTATAAGCTTATGATAATTGCGGATAGCCCTTCAGGCGGCATCAGAGCCATTATGGGCTTGGGCAATCCGGGTCGACGGTATGCCGAAACCCGCCATAACTACGGGTTCATGGTAGTCGACCGAATCGCTTTTTTGAAAAGGAAAGAGTTCTCTCGAGGCGACGGCCCTTACTTTGCCTGCGAAATCGAAATTGGCGAACATAACCTGACGCTGGTGAAATCGACTACCTACATGAACAACTCCGGCAAAGCGGCCGCTCTAATCTGCGAAAGTCTGGCAATCGCGCCATCGCAACTACTGGTTATCGCCGATGACTGCAACCTGCCGTTGGGCAAGATTCGCTATCGGCCACACGGCTCGGATGGTGGCCACAACGGCCTGTTATCGATAATCGAGTCGCTCGGCACCGAGGACTTCCCCCGAATCCGCTTAGGCATAGGGGAGACGCCGGAAGGCAAGCCGCGCGAGGATTTTGTGTTGGAAGAATTCGCCTTAGAGGAAACAAAAACAGTAGAAAAAGTAGTAGCAAAGACAATTGAACTAATCGAGACGCTGGTTGCGAACAAATCGCGGGCGTCATCGATAACATTAAACGCGATCTGAAAAGATCGCTTAGCTGTTAACCTTCCCTACTCCAGTAGTGGGGTCTTATGTCCGAAGGGAGGATTATGAGGATTTACGAACTCACCTTTATCCTCAATCCCAGTTTAGATGAACAGGCCGTAAAGGCCAATCTCTCACAAATCGAAACTCATATCAAGGGACTCGGCGGGAACATCCTGGAAATCCAACATCTGGGAATGAAAGGATTCGCTTTCATGCTCAAGGGATGCCGCCAGGGGAACTACTACACCTTTTATTATGAGGCAGGGCCGGATGTCTGTAAGCAGGTGGAAACTGCCCTGAAACTTAATGAGTCTATCCTGCGGTTTCTAACTGTGGTGCTGGCGCCAAAAGAATATAAGCCGCAACCGAAGGAAGAGACACAGACCTCAAGTTAATTGGAGTGGATATTATGAGTGAAACAAGACCTCCGTTGTTAAACAAAGTTTTCATCGTCGGAAACCTGACCCGTGACCCGGAACTTCGCCAAACCACCAACGGCACGCCGGTAGTCAATTTCCGGATTGCCGCCAACCGGCGGTTCAAAGACAATTCGGGCGAAGTGAAAGAGGAGGTCTGTTATATCGGCGTAGTTGCCTGGCAAAAACTGGCTACATCATGCGCCGATCACTTGCTCAAGGGGAGCTCAGTTTATATCGAAGGGGAGCTTCGTTCCCGCACAATCGACAATGGGAGCGGAGCGCCAAGAAACATAATCGAAATACGGGCAAGCCATATCCAATTTCTCGATAAGAGGCGAACGCCTGAAGAGGATGCTGATTATCTGGCGAACGGCGAACTGATGCCAATCGAAGATGTGGCCGACCAGGAGGAATTATAAGTGGAAAAAAGAAAACGCAAAACCTGTCGTTTTTGCGAAGATGGCGGGAAACGAATAGATTATCGCGATGAAAGATTACTGAGAAGATATGTAACCGAAAGGGGCAAAATCGTGCCCGGCCGGATGACCGGAACTTGCGCCAAACATCAGCGGGCGTTATCGCTGGCGGTGCGGCGGGCAAGAATGCTGGCATTAGTACCGTTTACCACTGAAGAATTCGGTTAGAGTGGAAAATCAAGAGCAGGCGAAACCCGGGCGGTCAAACAAAGACCGTTCCCGATTATGGTTGTTGATGGGGTTTGCGGCGGTTTCTGGATTAGCTTCGGGGATTCCGTTATTTAACGCCATCTTTTTCCTGATTGGATTGGTTTCGCTGATTATTCTCACTGTCCGTTATGGATACCGGCCCGGTTTAATCGGGGCTTTGCTGATAGTGGTGGGAAGCTTGTCATTGTATGGACTGTTTCTGGCGGTAGGTTGTTTGATGATGGTAATTGCGCCGGCGTTGCTAATGAGTTATCAAGCCCGAAAAATAGGCGAACCTCATAAAATATTGCTATGGGGAATGGCGCCATATCTTATCCCTGTGATAACACTGATAGCGTTCTATCCGGAGATGATTGCGCAGATGCCCTCGATGCTGGCTGAAATGAATAAGCAATTGACCTTAAGCGGCGCGATATTCGGAATGACCGGCGAAAACCTGAATCAGGCGATAAGTTCGGCGCAGGTGACTTTTGAGTGGATAATTCGTTTGCTGCCGGGGATATTCGTCACGATGGCGGCGGCTGTAGTACTGTTTGGTTATTTAGGTGCTGTCGGTATCGGTTCCCGGATGGGCGCGGTTATGCCGACTTTCAGGCCGATGTATTTCTGGCGAGCTCACGAGTTATGGCTTCTGCCATTGGGATTATCGTTGCTTATGGTATTGGTAGGCGGACAAACGTTTGGGCCGATAGGACAAAACGCACTGGTTTTTCTGGTGCATTTGTACGCCCTGTATGGTTTCAGCGTGACCGAATATTACCTGCGGCAATCGATGTCATCGGGATGGCTGCGAGTGATACTCTATCTGCTGGTTATAGTCGCGGCGATGGTTATTATTCCGATGCTGGCATTTATCGGATTGATCGACAGCCGTTTCGATTTACGCAAAATTGATGAAAAAGAAGTGTCTTCAAGTTAGATGTAAGGAGCAAAAAGTGAAAGTTATTCTTAGAGATGATATCAAAGGCCTTGGCACCTGCGGGCAGGTAGTCGAGGTAAAAGGGGGTTATGCCCGGAATTATCTGATTCCGAACAATCTGGCGACTATGGCCACCGATGGCAATTTAAAAGCTATCGATGAAATCAAAACCCAGAAAAATCTACGCGACAATAAACGCAAACGCGAAGCCGAAAAAATAAAGGATAAGCTCGAAAAAGTCTCTTTAACCGCGGAAGTCCAGGTTGGCGAGGAAGACAAGCTGTTCGGTTCGGTGACCGCCGCCAATATAGTGGCGCTTCTAAAAACCCAGGGTTTCGAAATCGACAAGCATAATATCCATCTGGAAGAGCCGATTAAGGCGCTGGGTATCTATACAATTCCGATTAAGCTGGAAAAAGATGTGGTCGCCAATGTGAAAATCTGGGTTGTAAAAAAGGGCGAAGGCGAATAATACCAGTTTCTGCCAGAGTTCCGAAGGCCGCCCGGACATCGGCGATTATGGTTGTGTGTCCGGCGCGGAGGTTGTATTATTACTTGAATTGAACTGGCGGTGGATAAATGGGCTTGATTAAGGCTAAAATCGGCGGGCTGGCGCTTGATATAACGACAAATTCCCCGGTAGTGACCCTTAGCCCCGAGGATTCGCCCCGGGTGTTGCCAATTTGGATTGGGCATTATGAAGCCTGGGCGATCGGGATGGAACTTTCGGGCGTGACTTCGAAAAGACCGCTTACGCACGATTTGCTCTATTCTGTGATAAAGAACATGGGGGGAGAAATCGATCGGATATGCATAGTTGACCTGGTGGAACAAACATTCTATGCCAAGATTTTTATAAAGTTGGCGGAGAAAGAACTAGAAATCGACGCTCGCCCATCCGATTCAATCGCGCTGGCTTTAAAAGCCAAAGCCCCGATTTTTGTCGAAGAGGAATTATTCAAGCTCAAGGAAGAGGGCATTTCCGGTATCCCCGACCAGGAATCGCTTCGGGATAGACTTCGTAATATGAATCCCGAAGATTTCGGGAAATACCAACTATGATTATACCATATAAGGGAAAGTCGCCAACAATCGCGACTGGGAGTTTTGTGGCCGAAACCGCGACGCTTATAGGCGATGTCATTTTGGCCGAAGAGACATCCGTTTGGTTTGGAGCGGTTCTACGCGGCGATATCAACTTTATTAAAATCGGACGTTTTACCAATATCCAGGATAATTGCGTTGTCCATGTCAGCGGCGAAGCGCCTACAACTATCGGGGAATATGTAACGGTCGGCCATGGCGCGATAATCCATGGCGGCGCGATTGGTAATAACTGCCTAATTGGGATGGGATCTATCATTCTGGATAAGTCGGTTATCGGCGATGGCTGTTTAATCGCGGCTGGAGCCCTGATTAAAGAAAGGCAAACTATTCCACCCGGATCTTTGGTGGTAGGAAATCCGGGAATTGTGAAACGCCAACTTACAGAGGATGAACAAAAATTCTTTAAGGAATGGGCGATTAAGTATAGAGAATATGCGAAGAATTATTTGTAGTCTCGCGTTATTGACGGCGATGGCCTTTATCATTTGCGCCCCCTGTTCGGCCGAATCGCTGCCATCATCAAAAGAGGGACTTAACCGAGCGCTTGATTTATACAACGGCGAACGCTACGAAGAAGCGGCCGACCGATTCGCGTACCTGGCAAATATTTATCCGCAGGATGAGAATCAGACGGTGTTTCGATTTATGGCGGCCAAATCGTTGTTTAAGGCAGGTCGATTTAATGACGCCGACAGGGAATTCTATCGATTCATTACTGATTTCCCAAATTCATCGTATATCGCGGAAGCTTTTTTATATCGCGGACATATCGCTTATAAGGCCGCGATGTACAAAGAGTGCGCCGAAAATTACCTGAAAGCGAATGCAATCAAACCGAATTCAAAAACATCAGAAATCGCTCTGGCGAATCTCGAACCGCTTGTGAGCGGCGAATTAACACAAGCAGAATTAGGCTGGCTTGCCGAAAATATGGCTGCATATGATATCGATGGAATAATCGTTTATTATCTGGGGCAAAAACAATTCGAAGCCGGTGATTTCAAATCAGCCCTGGCATCCTTCAATGACTATCTAACCAAATATCCAAAAGGTAAATATTCTATAGAGTCAAAACAGGCGATTGACCTGATTCAGAACGCCAATACTACCAGGCCGATAACAATTGGGGTTCTGGCGCCATTAACCGGGTCGTATTCCGATTATGGATTAAATCTGGTATCGGGAATCAGACTTGTTTTTGATGGGATAACGAGTATCGCCGGGCGGAACATAGAATTAATAGTTAAAGATACCGGCGGCGATCCGGTGAAAGCGGCGGCGGCGGTAAAAGACTTGGCCCCCAGCGACCCGGCCGTGCTTATCGGGCCATTACGTTCTGAATCGGCAGTGGCGGCGGCAGTGGCGGCCAATTGTATCGGTATACCGTTAATAACGCCGACCGCGTCCGAGAAAGGGATAGCATCGCTGGGAGATGCAATCTACCAGATATCGCCCCCATCGGAACAACTTGCGGCGAGGCTTGCGGAGTATGCCATTTCCGTTTTGGGAATAAAGGAATTCGGAATCATTTCGCCGGGTGATTTCGCCAGTCGGCAGGTAACCAGCGCGTTTTCATCCAGAGTGTATGAATTGGGCGGCGAAGTGGTGGCTACCACATTTTACGAATCAGGTCAGACTGATTTTGGGAATCAGATTAAACCTATCCACGACGTACTTGTGATGAAAACAGAAGAAAAAATAGCGACCGGCGAAATCGATTCGCTGATTTATTATGATACGGTTGCCGAAAAATGGCTGGACACAAAGTCATGGCGGGTAAGTCTGGGAGCGTTATTTCTACCGGGATATAGCGATGAACTGGCGATGCTTGTACCGCAGGTGCGTTACAATGTTATCGATACGCGTTATCTCGGTTTATTCGGATGGGATTCGCAGAAATTGGTAGATAGGATCGGCAATTACATTCAGGGAGCGATATTTGCCACGGATTTCCATCAAGGGACAACTGGCTCGGTTTGGCAGGATTTCAATCGCCGCTATCGGCAAAAGTATAATCGAGAACCGGAACGAGTGGCGGCACTGGCCTTCGATGCCGCATCGCTGGTGAAAGCCGCGCTTCAAAACGGCGCGGTGACCGCCGATTCGATGTCGGCCTATTTGAATAAAGTGCAGAATTATCAGGGAGCAAGCTGCGTGATTAATTTTCAATCGACCGAGAGAGCCAATAACGCGGTCAGTATATTCAGGATTGACGGGCAATCATTTAACGAATTAAAATGAAATCGACACACATAAAGGCGATAACATGAGCGATTCCGAAAAAAGAGTGGCATTGACCATAACCTACGGCGATCAACAAAGGGAAATTACGTTCGACGAATTAACGCTTTCCAATAATTTCGCGCTGGAGGCGATTGTCAAACTTCTGGTGGATAAAAAACTTATCGACCTGAAAGAACTTCAGGATACAATGGAGCATATCCGCAAGGAAAGATATATCGATCCATCGAAACAGGAACCCAAATAAACAATGAGCGATTCATTGACATGGGTATCTCATCCCGCCAAGGCCCGTAAGCTGGCGACCGTATTAGTCGTGATATTTTTGCTGATGGTTTACATCCTGGTCTATGAGGTGACCCAGTCGATGGTTATGGTGGTACTGGCGATATTGCTGTTCACCATATCGCTCTCGACCTACTTCTTTCCGACGCGGTATGAGGTAACCGCCGAAAAAGTAACGATCCGCTACTTGTTCACCACTGTGCAAAAGGATATGAACAGCTTCCGCTCGTATTTCTGCGATAAGAACGGCGTACTGCTTTCACCATTCGTGGGGCCATCGCGATTGGAGAATTTCCGGGGATTGTATCTGCGATACCATCAAAATAAAGAAGAGGTGGACGCGTTTATCAAACAGCTGTTCGAAATGAGGGAAAATGGGAATTAGGGATATCTTCAAAGTCCCCGGTGGCGAAAAAACCCCGGAAAGCGACAAACCTACTCCCGATGAACAGGAGCTGATGGATAGGTTGGCCAAATGGGTTGTTAAAAAGGGGCTGACCGTGCCGGCGATTATAGCGTTGGAATCAGTAAAGCCGCTCAACTGGATCGGTTCACAGGCGATGGTGTTTTTCGATCCGTTTTTTTCCAGTATCTTTTCGGCCAAAACAACCCTGAAAGATTATGAAACATTTCAGCATATGATGGAGAAACGGCAGAATGTCGAGAACCTGCTTTTAACTATCGAGAAATTCGACGCGGAAGCGCAGAAAGCCGAGATGGCCGCCCGCAAAGAATATAAAGCAAGCCGCAAACAGAAACGGCAAGAGCGAATCGCTAAAATAGCGTTTTGGAGAAAACGCCAATAGTAATCAAAAATCCAAAAATATTGTTCTATATGTTACTTAGTTAATGGCGCTTTCCGCTTTATTATTCTGGGTTGAGGGCATATTGAAAAAGATAATAAGGTATAAAAGCTAACAAGCACAGATAACCGCGTAGGGGTTTAGCATGCTAAACCCTACGGGTTATGAATTGATAAAATTAAATCTCTTACAATTAAATACCTGCGAAAGGGCTTTTTCGACATGCCCCTTGACCCGAAATCCAGGATTGAATACCGGATACCCGCCTGCGCGGGTATGACATGAGACGATAATGCTGAGTCGTAACAAGGAAGGAGTCACGAACTCCTAACGCCTCACTTTTATTAGCAGAAGTGTCCCAATTCTGCTTTATAAGAGATTTTTGAAAAACGCCTGGAAATCGAAATCGCCCTGGGCGGTTTTGGCAAGCTTGAGCGTTTCAATCATCTTCGGGTGGATAATACCGTTTGAGGCCAGCACCTCGCCTTTGGTCATTTCGACCGGATTTCCGGTGAAGTTGCTGACCATTCCGCCAGCCTCGCGCACCAGAATTATCCCGGCGGCGATATCCCATCCCTGCAGTTTGAACTCCCAGAATCCATCGAATCGGCCGCAAGCCACATACGCCAAATCCAGCGCGGCCGCTCCGGCCCGACGAACCGCCTGACACTTTTTGTAGAAAAGCGAGAAATTGACCAGGTTATCCTCTGATGAATCTCGCAGATCGTAGGGAAATCCGGTGGCCAGAAGCGAATCGGTCAGGTTATCGATTCGCGATACATGACTCGGTTTGTCGTTGAGAAACGCCCCCTGTCCTCTGGCGGCGGTAAAGCACTCATCGAGATTAGGATTGTAAACGCATCCGGCAACAGGCGCGCCCGATTCAACCAATCCAATCGAGACGCAGTAGTGGGGAAGGCGATGCGCGAAGTTAGTGGTGCCATCTAAAGGGTCGACATACCACACCAATCCGGAGCCTCCAGCATTGGAAGAGCCTTCCTCGGCGATAAAGCGGTCTTCGGGAAAGGCCGTAGTAATAATCGTGTGGATAATATTTTCGGCGCCGCGATCGGTTTCGGTTACAAGATTGACCGCCCCTTTCTTATCTATTTGATGTTTTTCTGGCATTGATTTTAGAATATATCTGCCCGCTTCCAAAGCCGCCTGTTTGGCGATTTGTAATCTTTTCGAATAATCAATCATCAGCCACCATCACTTCCTGGTCTTTATATTGAAGTTGATATAGTCTATAGTAGATTCCGCCCTTTTTCAAAAGTTCGGCGTGCGTGCCAATTTCGCGTATCTGCCCTTTGTGCATCACCACGATTTTATCGGCTCCTTTGATAGTCGAAAGCCGATGCGCCACGATTATCGAAGTCCTTCCGGCCAGCAAGCGTTTGAGCGCTTTCTGTATCAGTATCTCGGTTTCGGTATCGACAGATGAGGTTGCTTCATCGAGGATCAGGATCGCCGGATCGAACGCCAGAGCGCGGGCGAACGCGATTAACTGACGTTGCCCTACCGATAAGTTAAGGCCCCGTTCTTTAAGTTCGTGGTCATAACCCCCTTCGAGTTTTTCGATAAACTTGTCCGCGCCGACTTCGATAGCCGCCTGTTTGATTTGCGCTATCGATATCTCTTCCGAATCGAGCCGCAGATTGCGTTTGATATCGCCCGAGAACAAAAATACATCCTGAATGACTAACGCGATATTCCGGCGAAGTTCTTTTTCGTGAAGTTGCTTCAAGGAAATACCATCAACCAGAATATCTCCCTTTTCGTATTCGTAGAACCGGCAAAGAAGGCTGGGCAGGGTCGTTTTGCCCGAACCGGTGGCGCCGACCACGGCGATTTTTTCGCCAGGGTTGATTTTGAGATTAATCCCTTTAAGAATCGGGTTATCTTTATCATATTCAAAATACAGATCGCGGAATTCGATTTCGCCTCGAGCGCGACGAATAGTTATCCCCTTTTCTGGGTTGCGAATCGCGCTTTGGGTATCGAGCACGCGGAAAATACGTTCCGATGACGCCATCGCCGATTGCAGGATATTGTACTTTTCCGACAGGTCGCGAATCGGTTGATAGAAGCGATCGGCATACTGGATAAAAGCCACCAGCGCCCCCAGCGTCAAAACGCTTCCGGCAATAATCTCGTGGCCGCCATACCCGATAATGAGCGCGATCGATATCGCGCCGACCAATTCGACCACCGGAAAGAATACCGCGTAATAAAACACGGTGCGGATATGGGCGTGCATCAAATCTTGATTGATTTTATCGAACCCATCGAACGCCTTCTTTTCGGCGACGAAGCTCTGAATCACGGTTACGCCCGAAATATGCTCCTGCGAATAGGAGTTGATTTTGGCGGTTATCAATCGGACATCGCGATAAGATTGCCGCACTTTACGCCTGAATATCGCGGTAGCGATTATCAAAATCGGCACGACCGAAAACACCACTATCGCCAGTTTCCAGTTGATTGCCAGCATGGCGACTACGATACCGATCAGCATGAAGATATCGCCGAAAACCGCCACTACGCCGGAGGTGAATAGTTCGTTTAACACCTGGACATCGCCGGTTATCCGGGTGAGGATTCGCCCGACCGGATTCTTGTCGAAATAGGTTAAATCAAGATGCTGGACATGGGAGAATATCTGCATCCGAAGGTCATACATCGCTTTTTGCCCGACATATTGCATCATGTAGACCTGCAGATACTGAAGCGTAAAACCAGCCACAATCACGCCCAGAAATCCCAGTATCGTGTGAAGCAAACCGGTCCGGTCGCCTTGGGCGATATAGTTATCGATTGCCAGCTTGGTGATATACGGTCCGGCCAATTGCGCCAGCGATGATAGCAGCATGATAAGCACGCTTAAAGCCACCAGAAACCTGTACGGTTTCAAATAGACCAGCAGGCGTTTCATCAGCCGGTTATCGTAGGCTTTGCCGAGTATCTCGTCTTCTGATTGAATATTCGTCATCGCTTATAGTTATCCAAAATTTCCTTGGCGGCGCGATTTAAAAATGAACGATAGCGAAAACCGCCGGTATTGGTTTTAACCAAGATGTCGTCGAATCTATCGAGTTCGGCTCTTTCGACATAACGGGCTTCGCGAATTTCATCCGTGTCTATCGGATTAATTTCGCCGGAAACATAACTGGCTTTGAACACATGTGATGTCCAATCGATATAATCGCTATCCGCGATAAAACGGACTTTGATTCGCAGGAAATACTTTTCGAGTTTGATAGTCACGCCGGTCTCTTCATACATCTCGCGATGAGCGGCATCTATCAGCTTTTCGCCGGGATGAGCGCCTCCCGATGGAGCGCGCAATAATCCCAAGGGATAAAAGGGCTTTGCGATAAAAAGCATCTTATCGCCGTTGTAGATGAACACTGTGATATCATGAGCCCGCCCGTTACGCTGGCTGGAACGGATACGCTGAAGTTCTTTTTGCGTTAGTGGAATTTCCACCGAGCGTTCGACCGGTTTGCCTAACAATCTTTCAGTTTCTAATATATCGTCGGCGCTAATATAACTCACAAAGCTTCCAATTCTTGTTTAATCAACTGGCGTTCATGCAGGATTGCATACAGACCGCCTTTTTGCAAAAGTTGCTCGTGCGTGCCCGATTCGGCAATTCGGCCATTTTCAAGCACGACTATCAAATCGGCGTTTTTCACTGTTGATACGCGATGCGAGATTATCAGCGATGTGCAATTGCCCATCACCTGGCGAAGGTTGGTTAGTATGTTTTCTTCGGTTGCGGTATCCACCGATGAGAACGCGTCATCCAGTATCAATATCTTCGGATTGATTGCCAGGGCGCGCGCTAAGGCCGTTCTTTGACGTTGTCCGCCCGATAAGGTTATGCCGCGCTCCCCGACAAGCGTCTGAAATCCGGAGGGGAAACCGTTGATATCTTCGGCGATAGAGGCGATCGAGGCGGTCTCGCCAACTACATTTTTGGAAGATCGACCTCCCAGCGAGATATTGTCCTCGATAGTTTGCGAGAACAAAAACGTTTCCTGCGCCACTAATCCTATTTGCGAACGAAGATTGAATATATCGATATCGTTAATATCTTGGTCGTCGATAAACAGCATACCGCGCGGAATCGGATACAACCGCGGTATCAGTGAAACCAGCGAGGTCTTGCCCGCCCCGGTATGCCCGAGAATCGCCACCGTCTTACCGGCCGGAATGATAAGCGAAATATCATGAAGCACCGGCTTTTGGCTGTAGGCAAAACTGAGATTACGAAATTCGATTTTACCGGTAATCGGATGTTTTACGCCGCTATCGACGGGGCTCGGAATTTGCGGGTTGGCGTTGAAAATCTCGGCAATACGCTTCATGGATGCCATCCCGCGCTGATACAAGCCGATTACCCAGCCTAAAGCCGCCACCGGCCAGAGTAACAACATCAAGTAAGCCGTGAACGCCACCAGGTCGCCTAAGGTGCCTGTCTTGTTGATTACCTGATTGCCGCCAATCCAGAGCACCAGCGCGATGGACAATCCTGCGAATCCGAACACCACCGGAAAAATCGTGCCCCAGATTTTAACCATCTGAAGGTTTTTCTTGATATAATCGCGGTTGAGTCGACCGAACCGCTTGATTTCGTTGTCTTCCTGAACATACGCCTTAACTACACGGATTCCTGAAAGATTCTCCTGCACTTCGGTAGTGATTCTGGCGTACTGTTCCTGAATCTTGATATAACGCTTGTGCACCTCGCGGCCAAGGAAATAGGTTGTTATCGTTATAAACGGCAACGGTAGAAACGCCACAATCGTCAATTTTACATTGATTATAATCATCAGGATAAACGCCATGCTGAACGTGAAAACCGTGGTCACGAAATACATGATACCGGGGCCAATCATATTGCGGACCGCGTCGAGATCGTTGGTCATGCGCGCCATCAGTTCGCCGGTAGGGGTTTTGTCGAAATAGGGACGGTCGAGTTTCAGGATTTGGGCGTACAGGTCGTTGCGAAGGTCATATTCTATCATACGGGAAGCCACAATCATGGTTTGCCGCATATAAAACAAAAAGATGCCCTGAATAATTGTCGCTCCGACTATTGTCGCCGCGTAGATTACCAGCTTCTCTGTCGTAACCCCTTGTTGAAGCGCGTTGATCGCCTTTCGCAGTACCCAGGGGGAGACCATCGAGAAAGCGGTGGAGAGCATAACAGTCAAGAATCCCCAGAGCCAGCGGGATTTATAGCGGTACAGGTAACTTTTGATTATTTGCGAAGCGGTTTTTTCCATAGCTAACCTACATTAGAACGCCAAAATGCATCGCCGGTTCCCTTATGTCAAGGCAATTGAGAGGATGAGTTTCTCCGGAATTATTCCAGGTTCGGTCAGTTCGTAAATCAAGGGGCGTGAACTGACCGGAGACAAGTGTCCGGTTACGGGCATAGACCCACGACCTGACACAATTTAACATGGGTCAGTAGCCGGTTTCTATGAATACCCTGTGGAAATCGTGTTGAGCGAATGTGCTTGCGCTGGATGCGATTCATGTATAAAATTCTAATACCAAAGCAAGGAGTATGAACATAAATGGCTGATTCAATATCCAAAATACCGCCCCAGGCTATCGAGGCCGAACAGGCCGTGCTGGGAGCGATGTTGCTTTCCAAGGATGCTATCGACGCGGCGGTGGAACTACTAAACGAAAATTACTTCTATCGTCCCGCCCATCGTAAAATCTACCGCGCCATAATCGACCTATACGACAAAAACGAGCCGGCCGATATTGTCACGGTCGCCGAGGAACTAACCTCCCGCAGTCAGTTGGATGATGTCGGCGGACGCTCTTATCTTGCCGGACTGACCGAATCGACGCCGGGGATATCTAACGTTTCTCACTACGCTAAAATCGTGCTCGAGAAAGCCACTCTCAACCGGCTTATTGAGGCCACCAATTCGATTCTGTCGCGTTCTTATGAAACCGGCCAACAGGCGGATGACCTTTTAGATTATGCCGAGCAGGAAATATTCACAATCAAGGAGGACAAACTCAAAGGAACGTTCACGCCTTTGGGCACGATCCTATCCGACACGTTCCACATGATTGAGGAATATTCGCAACGCGAGGGGTATATCACCGGCGTGCCGTCCGGTTTCGATGATCTCGACAAGCTCACCAGCGGCTTCCAGAAATCTGATTTGATTGTGATAGCCAGTCGGCCTTCGGTAGGGAAAACCGCTTTCAGTCTCAATATCGCCGAATACGTTGCTGCCGACAAGAAAATCCCGGTAGTGATATTCTCCCTGGAAATGTCCAAGGAGCAACTGGCCCAGCGTCTGCTCTGCGCCCGCGCCCGCGTGTCGGCGCATATGATGCGTACCGGGCGGCTGGCCGATGACCAGTGGACGAATCTGTCTATCGCGGTCGGGCCGCTTTCGGAAGCCCCTATCTTTATCGATGATTCCCCTTCGCTGACGGTACTCGAGATGCGGGCCAAAGCTCGCCGCCTCAAATCGCGCGAGGATATCGGCCTGATAATCGTCGATTATTTACAGCTTATTAAAGGCCCTACCAATGTCGAAAGCCGTCAACAAGAAATCTCCTACATTTCGCGGTCATTAAAAGGGCTGGCGCGTGAATTGAAAGTGCCGATTATCGCGCTGTCGCAGTTGTCGCGGCAGGTGGAATTGCGCGGCAAAGATGCCAAACCGCAGCTATCGGATTTGCGTGAATCGGGGGCTATCGAACAGGACGCCGACGTGGTGATATTCATCCATCGTAACCGCGATGATGAAGGGCATCTGGGGAACGAAGCCGAAATTATTATCGGCAAACAGCGCAACGGCCCTACCGGTATCGTGAACCTGGCATTTGTGAAAGACTACGCCCGCTACGAGTTGATAGACATCTATCACGGCTTCCCGGAGGGGTAGGGGGAATTTTGCGAGGGGGCAGGATTGTTGGAATCCTGCCCAAGTTAACAATAAAATGGGAGGTAATAAATGGAGATATTTAATTCAATCTCATATGTAATTTTGACTATCATTGGTCTGGCTATAGTTTATTTTCAAATTAAAATACAGAAATCACAGAGAGATATTCAGGAAGCCCAGCTAAGATCACAAGAATTGCAGCTTAGGATAGGTTTGTTTGATAAAAGATATGAAGTGTTTCATGCAACGATGGTGTTTATCACAATAATCATGCAGAATGTTAATTTAACATTGGAAGATTTAATGAAATTCCTTCGGGATTCAAAATACAAAGAATTTCTATTTGATAGCGACATTAGAGAATATCTAGATGAACTTTATAATCAAGGATTAAA
>CAZTNJ010000049.1:0-17636 GCA_964614835.1 uncultured Ignavibacteria bacterium
CCCGAAAGTGCTCAAAGGGCAGGATATAGTGGTTACGGCCACTCGCGCCCAAACCGGCGAAACGCCCGCCGCGTTCAGTAATGTCACCAGCGATGATATCGCCAAACAGTACTGGGCACAGGATACGCCGATGCTTCTGGCCGCCCAACCAAATGTATTCGCATATTCCGATGCCGGTTCGGCTATCGGTTATTCCTATATGAAAATACGCGGTTTTCCCCAGATGAGGATTTCGGTGATGCTTAACGGAATCCCTTTGAACGATGCCGAATCGCATGAGGTTTTCTGGGTAGACCTTCCCGACTTTACATCCAACGTTCAGGATATTCAGGTACAGCGCGGCGCGGGCACATCGATGTATGGGGCATCGGCACTGGGCGGCGCCGTAAATGTTGTCACCAGCGATTTTTCGGCGGCGCCAAGAATCGGAATGCAGACCGGTTATGGCTCATATAACACTAAAAAGCTCTCAATTTCGGGCAATTCCGGATTGATAAATGATTCGTATGTGTTTTATGGACGCTATTCTAAAATTCAATCAGATGGCTACCGGGATAACTCCTGGACAAAGATGTATGCCTATTTCTTTGGTGTAGCCCGTTATGATGCCAATATGACCACCAAATTCAATACCTATGGCGGTCCGGAAGAATCTCATCTGGCATATAAAGGAATCGACAGCCTAACTCTCAAAACCGATAGACGTTTTAATGTGCTTCAGTACGAAGGCGAAATCGATCATTTCAACCAGCCACATTATGAATTAATCAATAACTGGCGCTTAAGCGACAATCTCGATTTAGCCAACACGTTCTACTATTTCTCCGGCGATGGCTATTATGACCAGAACCGTCTGCGACAGGATTACGAGGAGTTTTTCCCTGGCGTTTTCGAGATAAAAACCACCGATTCGACGCTGGCGCCTCATAATTATTACGCTCGCGATGACAGCAATCACATCGAAATCGATTCGCTGGGACAATATACCCTGAAGAAAGTCGATATCGTTAAGCGCCGCCGGGTGCAGGAAAACGATTGGGGCTGGATTCCCCGGTTGACTATCGAACATAATCGCGGCGCTCTTACGTTAGGAAGCGAACTACGGGTTCATCAAGGACATCACACCGGATCGATAAAATGGGCTAACTACTATCCAACGGCCACCCCGGATCAACGCTATTATGATTATCGGGCCAACAGCAATATGTACACCGTATACGCGCAGGAAAGCTATAAACCCGTTGAGAAACTATCCCTGGTAGGAAATATTCAATATCAGTATAAGGATTACCATCTCCGCAACGAGCAGCGTTTTAACGTAAAATTCAAACGTAATTACGATTATTTCTCGCCCCGTTTCGGAGCCGGTTATCAGGCGGCCGAGCAAATCGGAATCTATGCCAGTATTTCGACAGCCTCACGGCCACCTGCTTTTAAAGATATTTATGACCCCCAGGATTACTGGTCGAACCCTAATTATAGAGACACGAATTTCGTATATAGCGGAAATGGATGGGAATACAAAGGCAAAGGTCTCGTCCCGGAAAAACTTCTTGATTTAGAAACAGGCGCGAACTTTAGCCTGAAATCCGGGTCAGTAATTTTAACCGGCGCAATCAATTACTTCTGGATGAGAATGCGCGATGAAATTATCCCATATGCGGGGCAGCTTGACGACAACGGCCAACCAATTTCCGGTAATGCCAAAAGAACTCTTCGCCAGGGTTTAGAGGTATCATTTAGTTCGAAACTTACAAACGGGCCGCGAATTTCCGGTAATTTCAGTTTTAACAGCAGCAAATTTTCCGATTACACCGAATACGGTTTTGACTACGATCTCTGGCAATCGATTACATACGATCGTTCCGGGATGACAATCGGCGGCTGTCCGAAAATCCTGGCCAATTACCGAATAGACTATTCAATTGGATTGCCATCGTTTGGGATACTTTATTTTGGCATTGGCGGAAGATATGTCGGTAAACAATATATCGATAACGGAGAAGAATTCGAGCTGGCCGCTTATCATCTTTTGGATGGCGATATTTCGTACGATTTCGGTCAGTTGATCGGATTTAACTCGCTTAAGGCTTCGCTTAAGGCGAATAATATCCTAAACAAGAAATATGTTGCCTCCGCTTATATGGATTCGCCGGGTGAACCGCGCTTCATAGTTGGCGCGCCCGGCAACTTTTACGTATCTCTAAGTTCGGCGTTCTGATGAAAACTACTTACGGCACCGAGAGTATCGTTTTACTGCTAATCTACCTGGCGTTTTTGTTCGCCGCCGGGCTGGGATTTTTCCGTAAGGTAAAATCGGACGCCACCGAATATCTGGTCATGGGTCGAAGGTTGTCGCTTCCCGCCTTTGTGGCCAGTATCGTATCGAGCTGGTACGGAGGTGTGTTAGGTGTCGGCGAATATTCGTTCAAGCAGGGGATATCGAACTGGGTGGTTTTCGGACTGCCCTATTATATCGCGGCATTTTTGTTCGCAATGTTTTTGGCAAAAAAAGCCCGTGATACACAACATTATTCAATTCCCGACCAACTCGAGCGGGTATACGGGAAAAAGACCGCTATTACCGGCGCGATTTTCGTTTTTCTGACCACTCTTCCGGCAGCGTACATCCTTCAGATGGGCGAACTGGGAAATTCGATATTTGGAATCTCGTTGACACTTGGCGTGATACTCGGCGCGTTCTTTTCAATTTTCTATGTATACTCCGGCGGCTTATGGGGAGATGTTTTCCCGGATATTCTACAATTTTTCATAATGTTTGTTGGTTTCGGCGCGGCTTTAATATTTCTGGTAATTACGTATGGTGGTATGGATTTTTTACAAAGCAATCTGCCTCCTACCCATTTTTCTTGGAAAGGAACCAAACCGGGATCGTATGTATTCGTCTGGTATTTTATCGCGCTGGCCACTCTGGTCGAACCGATGTTTTATCAGCGTTGCTACGCCGCTAAATCGGCCAAAGTCGCCCGCAATTCGCTTCTGGTATCGATACTATTCTGGGTGGCGTTCGATTTTTTAACGACATTCACAGGCATGTACGCGCGCGCGCTGATGCCCAACCTTACCGATCCGGTAGCCGCATTTCCGCAACTGGGGGCGCAGTTTTTACCGGGGATAATTCAGGCGGTATTTATGCTGGGATTGTTCGCGACTGCCATGTCGACGCTCGACACGGAAGCGTTAATAGCTGGAACCACGCTTGGACGCGATATAATCCTGCGGGCAAAATCCGGTATCCTGGCACATGACCATAGCGTAACCAGAATGGCACGGATCGGAGTTGTCGCGGCCAGCTTGATTTCGGTTTTTATCGCCCTGTACTTCAAATCGGTGGTGGATATCTGGTATGTATTCGGGACGATTCAAACCTGCGCCCTGGTTATCCCTCTGGCAAGTTCTTTTTCGGCGCGATGGAAAATGACGGCTGGATTCGCTTTTAATAATATGATAATATCAGGCGGCGCCGCATTTGTCTGGATGATACCTTCGTTGGCTTATGGTAAGAACTACTGGCTTGGTATCGACCCGATTTATGTGGGATTGGCGGTATCGCTGGCGATATGGGGGATAGATAGGTTGGCTCTAAACAAATCCAAATGATTAACGCGAGCCATTTTTGAAACCGGCGCAATTCCGACAGGATTTGTTTACGTAATAAATAAAAAATAACCGCGGATTAATTTACTTAATGAAGAATTGGAGATTCTATGCAACCATATGTAACCCCCGAGCAGATTTTCGCCAAGACCGCTATCTGGCTGGACAAAGTAAAACCGTTTAACAACAACCGCATGATTCTCAATAAAGATAAGTCCGCCTTGATGGTGGTCGATATGCAGAATTTCTTTCTTGACCCCAAATCGCCGACATTTACCTGCGGCGGTCTGGCGATATTACCGAACCTGAAAAAAACGATTGCGGCATTTCGCCAGGCCGGGCGGCCGGTGATCTACACCAAACATGTCCATCACCCCGACAAAATAGATGCAGGTATCATGGGCTGGTGGTGGGAGGGGATGTGTATCGAAGGCAGTCCCGAAAGCGAAATACACCAGGAAATCGCTCCGCAACAGGGCGAAAAGGTAATTTTAAAACATCGCTACTCGGCTTTCTACAACACCGATCTGGAAACAATATTACGCTGCCTAAAAATAGAAGATCTCGTGGTTACCGGCATCATGACCAACATGTGCTGCGAATCGACTGCCCGCGACGCATACTATCGTGATTATCGGGTTTTTTTTCCGGCCGATACGACCGGTTCTATCAATGAGGAGATGCATCTGGC
This sequence comes from uncultured Ignavibacteria bacterium, assembly GCA_964614835.1. Classification (GTDB taxonomy): domain Bacteria; phylum Zixibacteria; class MSB-5A5; order UBA10806; family 4484-95; genus JAAYTW01. Next base: position 4,310 of record CAZTNJ010000049.1, read on the forward strand.
CAGTCTGCTGAATCTGGCATTTGGTTTTGCTTATATTACAAAGGCTGAGGAAATTATAACGCAGTTATAGACGGCAGTAGTAAAAATATTTATAGGGTCGCCTTAGATTATTATCTCTTACGCACATATTTCGTCCAGGGCGCGATTTTCGTTTCGGTAACCCAGTTGAATGGTTCGCTTTCTTTGGCAAGCGGTTTGAGCGTTTGCGGCAATTTTAGGCCGGCTTTCTGATAGACATCTCGATAAGCATCATCGAACCAGATTATATCTTCTATAGGTCGGCAGTCTTCGAATTTAGCGTTTTAAATTTGCGGGGCGGTTTAGAGCGTTTTCATTACCTGTGAGATATACTTTATCAATCTGGTATTATGCTGATTCAATTCGGATTTGAATTTTTCGACAAATCCCAGAAATGCAGGTTCGGATGAATTCACGGCATTGTATGGCTTTTGTTCCAGGGTTGAACGTTCATAATTAATCGCCAAGGCCAAAATATCATAGGGTGTCATCGAGTGCGCCTTGATTTTCTTGATATCCTCGTAAACGCCCTCGGCATACGTTTTAAGCAGCTCCGTTCGGAAAATTCCCGGGGCGAATTTTTCGATATTGGACGAGACCAAAACTATCAGTTGACCCACATAACGGGCGTGATTGATTTCATCGGAAACTGCCTCTTCCCAAAAAAATCGATCGCCGGGAAATATCGAAATAAGCTCCTGGTAAAACATACTTAGAGCCAGTTCGCAATTTTGAAGATGGTACAATTCTTCAAACATCTGGTTTTGTTCTTTACGCGCAATCATCGAACATCCATCCCAAAAGCATCATATAAACGCTTTATCTCATTATGGTTATCGGAAAATCTCTCAAGATATTTATATCGCGACAGACCTACTCCATATTTGACAATTCTCTGATCTTGATGATGTTATAGGGGTTATGTTAATTCCAGGCCTATTGATAATTGGGCTTGCCCCAGCTTGACAAAAATCTTTCCTTACTCATATGATAACTAAAAAGGAGTAGTCAAAATGAAGAAATTGAATAGTTCAATCTCGCTTTTCGTGATTTTTTTCGTTAGTCTGATGATATTTGGATGCGGCCAAAAACAACCGGCTGAAAATGAAATACTAATAGGCGAATACTCATCGCTGACCGGTACAACCGCGACCTTCGGTCTTTCGACTCATCATGGCTTACTTCTGGCGGTAGAGGATATCAATAATGCCGGCGGCGTGCTCGGAAAACCTATTCGTCTCATCACCGAAGATGACCAATCGAAGCCCGAGGAAGCAGCTACCGCTGTCACCAAGCTTATCACCCGGGACAAAGTGAAGGCAATAATCGGCGAGGTCGCATCATCCCGGAGCTTGGCCGCCGCGCCGATTTGTCAAGCTAACGGTATCCCGATGGTCAGCAACGCTTCCACCAACCCCGAAGTTACCAAAAAGGGCGATTATATTTTCAGAGTATGTTATATCGACCCATTTCAGGGCGAAGTCATGGCCAAGTTCGCGTATAATTCGCTGAATTTGCGTAAAGTGGCAATCCTTAAAGATATTAAAAACGATTACAGTGTTGGACTGGCGCAGTTTTTTGATGAAGCTTTCCGGAAAATGGGCGGAGAAATCGTGGCGGTTCAGGCTTATAGTGAAGGCGACACCGATTTCCGCGCCCAGTTGACATCGCTGAAAGCCGCCAACCCTGAGGCCATTATCTCGCCGGGTTATTATACTGAAGGGGCTCTAATTATCAAGCAGGCTCGCGAACTTAACATGAATATGCCGTTCATAGGCGGCGATGGCTGGGATTCCATAAAGCTTTTAGAAATCGGCGGCAATTCACTGACCAATACTTACTTTACCACCGCTTATACGGCCGACTCACCGGATACTCTGGTACAGAAATTCGTCAAGCGCTATCAGGAAATATACAAAGAAACGCCCGATGCGATGGCCGCTTTGGGCTATGATGCCGGTTTGATTTTGTTCGATGCCATAAGACGTGCTGGTAGCACCGAAGGTTCAAAGATTCGCGATGCCCTGGCCGCCACCACCAATTTTAATGGCGTCACGGGTTTGATTACGATTGATAGCGAACGGAATGCCCGCAAACCAGCCGTGGTAATCGCGCCGGTTGATGGCAGAATGACTTATAAAGAGACGATTCAACCATAATACATTAACCAATACATGAATCAACTTCTGCAGCAGATAGTCAACGGCGTCTCTCTGGGCAGTATCTATGCCCTGATTGCCCTTGGCTATACGATGATCTATGGAGTGCTGCGGTTCATAAATTTCGCTCACGGCGACGTGTTCATGATTGGGGCATTTGTCGGATTTTATGCCGCTCCTCATATAATGAGCGCGACTGGCGGCTCGACAACTATAGTTTGCTTGATTGTTATGATTTTGGCGATGCTGGTTTGTTCGGTGCTGGGTGTATCAATCGAAAAGGTTGCATATCGCCCACTCCGGTCAAGACCCAAATTGACAGTCTTGATTACGGCTATCGGAATGTCATTGTTTTTGGAATTCGGCGGCCAGCTCGTCTTCGGTCCCGATCCCAAGCTGTTTCCTTCGCTGATTCCCTCGACAACCGTTATAAGCACCAGCAATCTTGTGATTGGCACAAACTCGATAGTTGTAATCGTAACCGCGATTCTATTAATGCTGCTTCTGCGGTTTATCGTATTTAATACCAAACTCGGTACGGCCATGCGAGCGGTCTCATTTAATCATCGTGCGGCCAGCCTGATGGGGATAAATATCGATACGGTAATATCGTTCACGTTCGTTCTGGGGTCGAGTCTGGCGGCGGCCGCGGCGATACTGTACGCATCGGTTTATCCCAGCATCAACCCGTTGATGGGGATATTTCCCGGTTTGAAAGCCTTTATCGCGGCGGTATTAGGCGGAATAGGCAACCTTGCCGGCGCGGCTTTAGGCGGATTAATAATCGGCGTATTAGAAACATTTGTAACCGGATACATATCTCCCACCTTCCGGGATGCCATCTCATTTTCGGTGTTGATTCTAATATTAATCGGAAAACCATCCGGGCTGTTAGGCCGAAACGAGACGGAAAAAGTTTAGATAATGAAAAGACATCTGTCGAAAATATTTTTGCTGATAGGACTTATTCTTTGCGCCTTGGTGTCATTGCTTCAAGGATATATAGGAGCCTACTATTTTCAGATTATTATATATATCGGGATTAATATTATCCTGGCCTCAAGTTTGAATTTGATTAATGGCTTTGCCGGGCAATTTTCTTTGGGACACGCCGGATTTATGGCAATCGGCGCCTATACATCTTCGATAATTACAGCTTCGTTACATCTGCAACCCAGTTCGCCGGTTAGTCATTTAATATTTATCGGGGCATTGCTGGCCGGCGGTTTGATGGCATCATTTTTCGGGTTATTGGTCGGAATTCCCAGCCTACGTTTAAAAGGCGATTATCTGGCAATCACGACCCTGGGTTTCGGCGAAATTATCCGGGTGATAATTCAGAACATGGATTTCCTCGGAGCGGCTCGAGGATTTTCCGGTGTCCCCAAATTGGCGAATTTTTTCTGGGTTTACGCGATCGTGGCGATCCTGATATTTTTTCTGCATAATCTAATCAAGTCAACCTACGGCAAAGGATTTTTGGCCGTCAGGGATGATGAAATCGCCGCTGAGGCTACCGGAGTCAGTGCCACCCGCCTGAAAGTAGTCGCATTCGTTACCGGAGCGTTTTTCGCCGGAATCGCCGGAGGCCTTTACGCGCATTTCGTGACCTATATCAATCCATCGCAATTCGGATTTTTGCGCTCGTTCGAAATAGTCGTGATGGTCGTGGTTGGCGGTATGGGAAGTATTCCCGGCGTAATTCTTTCGGCTATACTTTTAACGATTCTCCCGGAGGCTTTGCGGGCAATCGCGCAATACAGGATGGTTATTTACGCGCTTTTATTGATCATTATCATGTTGGTAAGGCCGCAGGGATTATTTGGCGCAGGGATTAATATCAAACGTTATTTTAAAAAATCAACTGAGCCGGTGTAATCGAATAAAATGTCGGAATCGATTTTAAAATTAGACAATTGCACTATTAAGTTTGGCGGATTAGTCGCTGTTTCGGAATTGAATCTCACAATTGGCCGGGATGATTTAATCGGATTGATTGGCCCCAACGGAGCAGGTAAAACCACCGTCTTTAATTTTATAACCGGCGTCTATCAACCGACATACGGCAAGGTCATTTTCGATGGTCAGAATATTGTCGGCAAGAAGCCGTTCCAGATTGCCAGATTGGGAATAGGGCGTACTTTCCAGAATATTCGGCTGTTTCCATCGCTGACAGTTTATGAAACGGTACAAGTCGCTCAAAATAAGAATTTGACCTATGGGTTCGCCTCGGCGGTGATGCAACTGGGAGCTCTTCATGAACAAGAAAAGAAAGTGAACGAATCTATTCTGGAGATACTGGATTTCTTCAATCTGCTGGCTGTCAAAGATGAAATCGCCACCTCGCTGCCTTACGGAAGTCAACGCCGGGTCGAAATAGTCCGCGCTTTGGCTTTGAATCCGAAATTACTACTTTTAGATGAACCGGCCGCCGGAATGAATCCCTCCGAAAAAAGCGAACTGATGAGTTTAATTCGAAAAGCCAAAGGAAAATTCAACATCGCAATCTTGATAATCGAACACGACATGAAAGTAATCATGGGAATCTGCGAAAAAATCGCCGTATTGGATTACGGCGTAAAAATCGCCGAAGGCACTCCAGCCGAAATCCAGAGCCATCCGAAAGTTATAGAGGCATATCTGGGTGAGCAGGTGAAATAAGATGCTGACAATCGAAAATCTGCGTATCTGCTATGGCGCAATCGCGGCCGTACGGGGAATATCGCTTAAAGTCGAAAGCGGCCAGATTGTAACTCTGATAGGAGCCAACGGCGCCGGTAAATCGACAACCTTGAGGGGAATATCCGGGTTGATAAAAGCGGTATCCGGTCATGTCGTTTTCGAAAATCGCGATATCACCAATCTGCCGCCTCATAAAATCGTGGCCGCGGGTGTGGCGATGGCGCCCGAAGGCAGAATGATATTCGCTAATTTGACTACCCGCGAAAATCTCGAAATGGGAGCTTATCTTCGCAAAGATAGAAAAGAAATCAACAGCGATATCGACTATGTGTTCACAATTTTTCCTAAACTTAAAGAACGAATCAATCAACCCGGCGGCAAATTGTCCGGCGGCGAACAGCAGATGCTGGCAATCGGCCGGGCGATTCTCGCGCGCCCCAAGCTGATGCTATTGGATGAGCCATCGCTGGGGATTGCCCCGATTCTGGTGAAAACCATTTTCCAGAAGATAGTCGATATCAACAAAGAACTTGGCACGACAATCTTATTGGTCGAACAGAATGCCCATCTGGCCTTGAGTATTGCCGATTACGCCTACGTGCTGGAAACCGGCGAATTGTGTCTGGAAGGCAAAGCCGCCGATATCGCCGGCAATCAACAAGTCCGCAAAGCTTATCTGGGCGAAAATTAACTTTTTCGAAAACATCCTCGGGTGTGTCTGGATAGAATCCGGTCGCAGGCAGGATAAATCCTGACGAGAAAATATTTCCCATTGCAATCTGGAATTTTTCGCTATATTAATATTGTATGAAAACCGGTTTGACTATTGCCTTCTGCCTGCTTTTATCGGCTATTGCGGCTGGTGGAAGCTGGGAATTTATTGGCCTGGGCGGCTATCAGGTAATCTCGCTGGAAACCGACCCGGCTGACACGCAATATATATTTGCCGGTACGACATCAGGGCTATATCTAAGCGATGATGGTGGACAGTTTTGGGCGCCGACAATTCCATTCAATGTTCCGGTACCGTTCGTAGCCAATTATCCATTAGGCCCCGATATTGTCGTCAAACTAATCAGCGGCGGCTCCAACTCCGATGGCTTCTACTACTCTACTAATCGCGGCTTTACCTGGAATGTTGTTGCTTACTTAATGAATCCTCGCAGTGTCGGGTTCGATCCGGTCGATACCGGGCTGATATATATCGCTTTGGCGGATGGTATCGTTACTTCCGGGGATTTTGGCCAATCGATTTCTCCCGCCAATAACGGCCTTCCCGATTTAGATATCAGCGATGTTTTAGGCGATGGCCGAAACAATCTCGAAGCTTACGCGGTTGGCAACACATTTGTGGCGCACACCACCGATTTCGGCAATAGCTGGGATACGTTAGGCGGCCTATTTGGCCTGGAAAATTATAATCCCTCGCGTATTGCTCATGACGCCTTATGTTCCGAAACGCTCTATGTGTCTTGTTACGCCTACATCGCTATTTCCGAAAACGGCGGCGCGACCTGGCGCTACACCGCCATGACGGGAGTAGGGTTCCAGCCGATTGCTTGCGATCCGCAAACACCCGGAAAAGTGTTCGTTGGTTCTGCCGATGGTTACGGAGTATTCGAGTCGGTCAACGCCGGAATATCGTTTACGGCTATCAACGGCAATCTGGGGAATCTTCAAGTGAATTGCCTGAAATTTATGGCCAACGGCAAACTATTGGCCGGTACCGCCAACGGGGTATATAAGTATGATTTCAACGCCGGTATTGATGACGAACCACAACCACTGCCCAATAATTTCGCGCTTCTGCGGAATTATCCCAATCCATTCAACGCCCAAACCACAATCCAATTTGAGCTTCCTAAACGCGATAACGTTACGTTATGTATATATGACTTGACCGGCCAAAATTTGCTAAAAAGAGAGTTCCCAAATCAACCGGCCGGACAAAACAGCCTAATCTTGGACTTAGGCAAATACCCCTCGGGCGTATATTTCATTACGCTTTCGTTATCCGAAGGTATCTCCCAAAGTGTTAAGCTGACACTACTTAAGTGAAAAGTAGCAAATCTTGCCCCCCATTTAAGTTCTCCCGTTTTCCCTCCGATAACCTTAATAATGAAACCATAATCTTTCCTTCAAGGAGGGGACAATGTTTGTCTGGTGCGCTCTATTATTTGGCCTGGGTATTTTGGCCTTTATGGATTCGCTGTTAAACTACGGCGAAATATTCCGGATGATCAATTCGGTGATTTTCATGCTGGTGGCGCTGGGGCTTCTGGTAAGAACCAGCATGAAGATGAAACAACGCGCTTATGAAAATCTGGTTGACAGAGTTCAACAACTCGAGACTATCCTGGGACCATCGGCGCCGCGAATGACCGAACAACCCAAAAAACCGGTCAAGCAACCGATATTCTAACTGGCTTTGATTTTGTTTAAGTAAGCGCGCGCTTTCTCAATCAAGGGCGAAAGCGGAAAATCTGAAAGCAGCTTGTTGAACGCGGCATCCGCCCGCGCAGGCTGCTTTAATTTTTCGAAATACAACACCCCCACCGAATACAACGCCTGATCCCGATACAATCCATCAGCATATTTAGTCAGATACTGTTCGTATGAATCGGCGGCTTTCTGCCAGTTGCCGGTTTGTTCGCAAAAATCGCCCAGCTTGAATCCTATATATTCGGCCGTCTCAGAACCGGTAATTTTGCTGGCTTTCTCGATTGCAATAAGCGCGCTGTCGGTTATCCCTCTATAGCGATAACGAATCGCATCCGCCATATAATAGGCGGTAGAATCGCCGGCCGCCGCCTTTAAAAATGCCATTCTATCTAGGCAGTCGTTTACATATATCCCGTTAAAAAAAGTACCGGTTCGCGCGGAATATCTCTGCATTGCGGTATCAAAGTTGTAGTTGTAGAATGAGATCTCCGCCAACAAAAACATCGCTTTCTCCGCCGGGCCGCGAGCTTGATCGGATGTCAATGGTTTCAGCCACGATTCCGCTTTTGTATAATCGCCGCGCTTGATATTAATCTCCCCCAGATGCATCCTGGCCTGGCTTGCTTGCGGCGACATATTTTTGGTTTGGGCTACCAGCGTAAATTTAGCGATTGCCGAATCGGGCTGATTCAGTTTCGTTTCGTAAAGTTCTCCTAAAATAAAGACCGCTTCAGTGCGCCAGCGAATTTCGTTGCCATTGGCCAGCTCATTTAAAATCGCGAAAGCCTGCGGGTATTGCGATAACTCGGCTAAGCTTCTGGCTTTCAACAGCTTTAATTGCGCCACCATATTGGGTTCCTTGAACTGGGGGATATAATCATTGGCGGCCTGAATAACCATCTCATACTTGCCGTTCTCGTAGCATGATCGGGTAAACCCATAGATAAATATCCCGTTGGAACCGGACAGCTTATCGGCTTTTTTATAGTTTTCGTAGGCTTCTTTTAAATTTCCGGCGCGGGCATCGATATCACCCAACAATCCGTAAAGGTTGGCTTCATTGGGATTAGTTTTAATCGCTTTCAAGAACTCTTGACGGATTTCCGCGGGTTTTATGGCCGATGTATCCAGCTGTGCCAGTTGCGTCGAAATATCGGCGGCGGCTGTCGGTTCGAATCGTAGTTTATTCAGATATTCCGCTATCAATTCTCGGTAATTACGTTGCGAAATGTAAATGTCGATTAGTTCATTCGTAAAAAGCTCCGGCCGTTTTAAGGTTGTTCGTCCTTTACGATAAACCTCCGCCGCTTCATCATAAAAACCATATGAACGATAGAAATTTCCCAATATCAGATAGCGATAATCGAAAATTCCCGCTAATATCAGCCCTTTTTCCCAGGTAAGTTTGGCCAAATCAAGGCTGTCGGACAGAAAATACGCCTCCCCCAACTGGCAAATCAGGTCAAAACTATCGGGCCTGGCTTTGCTTTCTTCCTGAATCATCTGCTTCAGCGTCAGGTAATCTTTTTTAGCCCGATAGATATACTTGATTTCGTTATTTATCTCCGGATTTTCACCGTAGCTCTTTTTCAGCGATTGCAGTATCATCAAAGCTCTATCGTAATCGCCCACTTTAGTAAGGTTGCGCACTGTCGTCATCGTATTCAGCAAATTAGCATCGATAGGCCGAGCCGGTGATTGCGCACGAATCAGACCTCCGCAAAGCGACAAAATCACGATTACCGCGAGAATGACTATTTTATTTTTCGACATTCTTGTCCTCTGATAGCGACCGGAAATATTCTTTAATCAGGTTCTCATAGCGCCGGGGATATTTTTCTTCCAGAGCCTTCTTGATATCTTCCGCCAGTTGCTCATCGCCTTTCTGCGAATCTAACGCTCCAGGTGACCGCCTGATTATATCTTCGGCGGTGCGCGCCTCGCGCTTTTGAGTATAATCGCGCCGATTGACCGATTTTTGCGCGTCCAATAGGCGAGTTAATATTCGTTCCTGTCTTTCGATTGTCGATTTATCCAAATTATGACGTTTCAAGTCATCCGCGACTTTCTTCATTTCTTTTCCCAGTTCATCCAAACGTCCTAAAATCCCCTCGGCGCCGCTTCCTGATTGTTCCATCATTTCCTGAAGTTGTTGACGGATAGCCTCCTGTTGCGCCGCCATCCGTTCCAGTTGTTGTTGTTGCATCATACTCATTGCCTGTCCCATGGCAAACGGCATCATCTGTTGCGCCTGCGCGTTAAGGTTTTGCTGCATCTGGCCGAGTTGCGAAAGTTGTTGCATGTATTGCTGCATGCCTGTACCCGATGGACATGACTTGGCTTGATCCATCGATTTGTTAAGCATCATTGCGGCCTGGTTCAAGGCGGTCATCGCCTCAAGTTGCGATTTGGGCGCCCGGGCGTAGGCTCTCCTGTCGAAATTCGTCATGGCCGAATCCATCGATTGAAGCGCCTGCCCCAGCCTATCCATTATCCCCATCCCGATAAATAGCGTTTCTTTAGTCATATCTGAAACCCGATTGGCGACCCGACTGGTGGCGTTTTGGATATCTTTTTGACGGCTTGCCATTTCCGATTGCGCCATTGGAGTATTAACGGTTTTGCCTGTGGAATCAGCAAGAGCCTCCTGGGATTGCGACAGAAGCATGATATCCTGGATAATCTTCTGTAAGTTTCGCGTAATCATATCCTGCTGTTGTTTCTGGGCTTTTTTCAGCAGGTCCTTGAACATATCGGCCAGATCGCTTAATTCTTGCTTGACCTTTTTCCCGCCTTGCGTGCAGCCGCTTTTATTCCCATTTTTCATATTCTGCGTCAGATTATCCATCTGGTTTTGCAGCTGTTGGGAATTCAGTTGCTGTTCGGCATCCTGCATATCCTGCTGTGAAAGCATTTTCAATTCCTGATTAAGCTGCTTGGCCTCCTGGAATTGTTGCTGAAGGTTTTCCAAACCCTTTTTCTGGTTTTGTTGGGCTTTTTGAAGTTCCTGCAGGTCTTGTTGGTTTTGCGCTTTGTCAATCCGATCGTTAATTTCCTGTTGTTGTTCCGCCAGCTTTTCGGCCATCTTGGCCATCGTATCCAGTTTTTGTTCAAGTTCAAATTTTTTCAGCAGAGCCAGAGTCCGGTCTAAATTCTGGTTCATTTTTTCGATATCCAGCTTGAAATCCTTCATTGCCTCCCGCAGTTTTTCCGGATCCATATTCCGCATGGCTTCTTCGAGCTTACGCATGGCTTCTTTCATTTCCGGAGTGGCAACTTTTTCCATCAGCTGCTGGATTTCCTGCATCTTATCGAGCATTTCTTGAGTCGCCAACTGGTTCTTTTCGAGTTTGTCGATATTCTGTTGCATTTTCTGCGCGGCATCTTGAATCTTATCGGCAATTTCCTTTTGGCGGGCGATCGCTTGTTGAATTTCCTGCTTTTTCTGCCAATCGACTTCGGTGGCTTTCATCATTTCACGGCTGATATTTTCTAATTCTTTTTTTAACTCTTTCTGTTGAGCCGCGGCGGCTTCAGCCTCCTGGAAAACATCTTTCTGCGCCCCGGTTATATCGGCCATGATTTCATCCAGGCTGGGCAAACGGGCGCTGAAGGTTTTACTTACTCCCGATTTTGGGCCGGTGATATTGTCGTTATCGAAAATTTCCAAATAGTAGTAAACCAAATCGCCCGGCAGAAGCATCAGATTGTCGACATTCCAGACATATTCAACGCTTCCCTCGGTTATTTGTGGGAAACCGGTCTTCAAGACAATTCGGCTCTTGGTGGTTTCTTTGCCTTCCGAAAGTACCCAATATACCAAATCCAATTTGGAGAAACCATAGTCATCATAAAGCTCCCCCCTAATAGGTACTCTCATGGCATCGTCAAGGTCAATATCCATGGCCGGGAATGAGATTACCACCCGCGGCGCGTAATCATCCAAAGGGATTATCGAATATTCTATCGGCGCGGGATTCATAAGGTCGGTTGAATCCGTGACCTCGATATGATAACTTGAACTGCCATGCACCGTAAACTGGCCCCAGATTTTTCGGTCTTTGACCGCCAGCGCTTTACGAGTCGAATCGGCGAATACCATAAATGCCGTTTTGGCTGGTTTGCTGACTACTCCCGAAAGTGACACATTTGTCCCGCGAAGGGCCGTTACTGAACAATCGTTTTCCGGCAGTTCCTGTTCCGGAAGCGCCGTGTATTCTGGGAAATCAAGTTTGGCTTTGGCCGAAATCAACCGCGGCGGGTCGATAACGGTTACTTTACCTATCGATGACTTTACGGCTTTGGCCTGGGCGTAGAATTCGACATCGCGTTTGATTTTCTTGAATGTGTATTTGTAAACGCTGTCGCCGCTCGCCGAATCGCGGACTATCTCCTCCGATGGCGCCTTGACCCAGCCGCCATCTTCGAATTTGTAATTGAGTTCCGGTTTTTTTATTTTTTCGCCGCTGGCTTTGATAACTAAGGCGATATCCTCGTTTTTGATCGCCCGATTGGCTTGCGGGGTTACTGTCAGTTTCAACCGCGACGGTTTGGCTACATTGGTAAAAGGTTGCGCGTAAAGGCTGAACATATCATTGAACGCATGTTGCGATATCACTGCCGCGAAAACTACTAAAAGCAATCCCAGCGCCAAGCGATACGGCGGCTTTTTATTTTTTTCGACTATCACCCCAAAATCGAGGTCTTTGATTTCCTGGCCGGCCTCATCAATAGTCTTTTCGATTAACTCAATCGAGTAGTTTTCGCGATTGGCTTTGATTTTATCGTATAACTGCAAGGCGGCGATCAATCGCGATTGCAATTTTCCATAATGTTTCTCTAATCTGATCGCGATTTCAGTCAGCGGTTTTTTCCTAATAATCGGTTTTATTACTAAAATGGCAATCAACGAACCTAATCCCGCCAGCAATACCAGTAATATAATCGATTTTACCCAGGCGCCCGGCCAGAATATCAAAGCGGTCAGCCAGAGTACCAAAAGCGACCCCGTAATATACGCCAGAGTATCAAAAACGCCTTCCAGCGATGCCCGCGAGGCAACATCATCGCGCGCCCGGATAAGCCTTCGGCTGATAGAATTGTAATTGCTTTCGGTCATACTCTTTTCAACTAATGAGTCATGGCATAGGTTACGATATTTGTCGCGATTTTAAGGGCCGCCTGATGCTTTTCTGGAGGATCATTATAAACTTCAGGGTCTTCCAGCCCATCGCCGATATCCGACTCGTAATTAAAAAACACCACCAGCCGGTTTTCCCAGAATATCCCAAATCCCTGCGGAGGTTTGCCATCATGCTCGTGAATTTTCGGCAGGCCATTAGGAAATTGATATGGTTCGTGGTAAATTGGATGATTAAACGGAATTTCTACCAGCTCTTTTTCGGGGAAAACCCGTTTCATCTCGCGTCGAAAAGCGGGAGCCAGGCCGTAGCTATCGTTGGCGAACAAGAACCCGCCGGCAAGCAGATAATCTCGAAGGGCGGCGACTTCCTGATCGGTGAATTTCACGTTGCCGTGACCGGTCATGAACAATATTGGGTAACTATATACCTGAGGGTCGGTTACTTGAAGATTTACCTCTCTATCGACGGTCTTGATACTGGTATTTTCATTTAGAAATTTATGAAGATTCGGCAATGCGGACCTTCCCCAATACCAATCGGCGCCGCCGCCATAGCGAAAACGGGCAATCGTGAGCGCCGACAGATCCTGATCCGGCCTATTTATCTGGCCTAATCCCAGGCTAACCGCCAACATAACCGCTATTATGATAAAAGGAACTTTTCGCATGTTAATTTTGCTACGTTCCAGAAGACTAATTGTTTTACAAAATCCCCAAATACTTGGGCTTATTTCAATATAGTTTTCGGGCGTTTGAAGTCAATATGAAAAGGGATTAACGAACCGGGTAGCCATAGGCACTCAATTTCATATACCCCTCACTGCTTTATCCATTTGATTACATGCAGGCCGTCGTCAAGGCAACGGAATTCGTAGATGGAGTT
>CAZTNJ010000050.1:0-17346 GCA_964614835.1 uncultured Ignavibacteria bacterium
GGCCGGGATTTTCCCAGGCGCATCGGTTTTTACCGAGAATGTCCACCCCAAAAACGCGGGAATCGGGGTTTTGCTTGATTATCACGGTCAGGCCATTAGGCAGAGTCTCTTTATGATAGCGGACATTATCTTGAGCTGTCCCGGCGGATGAAATACCGACAATGGCGATCAGCATAATGCAAAATGTCTTTTTCATTTTATTTCCCCTCCTCCGGACTGGGAATCATCGCCATGGCCAGATATTTACCATCACCAAAATATTTCGCCGCGGCCGCTTTAATCTGAACCGGCGTCACCTGATCAAGATGATCTGCATACCCCTGGATAAACGCGTAACCGCAGTTCACCAATTTGGGGGCTACCCTGAACCCGTAATAGTGAAGTTTTTCCTCCATATAAATGTCATCGGTTTTAATATGAGTGACCACCCTTTTCATCTGCTTGGAATCATAACTTGCGCTGGCCGCCTCGCCGATAATGCGCCTGACCAGCGTTACGATCCTCTCGATATTTCCCGGACTTTCGGTAGTGGCGCTAAAATGAAGCAGCGAAAAATCGCTTTGCGTTTCCAGATACACCGACATCTCATTCACCAGTGGGTCAGATGGCGAATTGAGGGCTTTGTATAAAGGCGACGATTCGCCGGCATCGAGAAGACGCGTAAGCATATCGATAGCGTAATAATCGGGATCTTTGTAATGAGGCGCCGGGAATGTTATATGGAGATAGGTCGCTTTGGCCGGATATTCTTTGATGTGAATCGTATTGCCATAAGGGGGATTCACCGGGAATTTTCGCGGCGGTGGAAGATTTCCCGCTGGGATTTGGCCATAATATTTGTTCACCAATTTTGCGAACGATTCGATTTCGAAATCGCCGATAAACAGGCCAATCATGTTGTTGGGAACGTAATGTTCTTGATAGTAAGCCAACACCTGCTCGCGTGGGATAGAGGCGATCACATCTTTGGGGCCTAATACCGGGCGTGCGTATGGCGTCCCCCGATATATAAGCGAATCGAAAAACATCTCGGCCTGATAATCGGGGTTGTCGTAGTCTTTGCGGATTTCCTCTATAACGATTTTACGCTCTTTGGGGAATTCGCTTTCAGGCAGGGTTGAATTGAATAACTGGTCGGCCTGGGCTTCTAAGGCATACTCGGTGAATTCGGTCGGAATTACGAACAGGTAAGCGGTCAAATCTTTTTGGGTGAATGCGTTAATATAGCCGCCATGGTTTTTAAATCCTTCGTTGAATTCCAGGCGGCTTTTGGTTTTGGTGCCATTAAATAGAAGGTGTTCCAGAAAGTGGGTGAATCCATTATTCGATTCATCTTCGAACTTGCTGCCAGCCCTCACGCAAATCATCCCGGAAACCAGAGGGGTGGAACGATTGGGCTTAAGAACAACCACCAACCCGTTATCAAGAGTAATCTGAACCGTACGAGCCGGGATTTGACTGGCGACTGCCAGTATAATGGCAATGGGAATCAGGATTTTCTTAATCATTAACCCTCCGCAGGATTATTATTTTTAGTCCAACCATAAGTCCCGGCCGATTTCGAAGTCAAGGGAATTATTGAACTTAGACTCATCAGGAAAAGTTCAATTTATTTTATTGACAATTATTATGCCATATTTATATTGAAATTCTATAATCGGCCCGGAGAACCATCGTTATAGATGCGGTGGGGGCGGTTTTGTGATGCGGAAAAAATAATTGAAATATTCGGAGTAAGAGGATGAAAAAATCGCAGAAAATCACTATCGGGGTTATCGTCGTCCTGGTGTTACTGTCGCTGTACGGTTTGTACCCTTCGCTGGTTTTCCACTCGATGACTAACGATGAAAAACAAGCCCTGCAGAATTCCAATCCCACGGAATACTACTCGCTGAAAAATCGGGCTCTACGACTTGGCCTTGATCTCAAAGGCGGGATGCATATCGTTTTGCAGGTCGAAAAACCGGCCGAGGGAAACCCGACTACCGATGTGGTGGAACGCGCCCTGGAAATTATCAGAAACAGAATCGACAAAATCGGGGTAACCGAACCGCTAATTCAAAAATCAGGCGCCGACCGTATCGTGGTCGATTTACCCGGATTCACCGATATCGAACAAGCCAAAAAACTAATCGGCGAAACCGCCCAGCTTCAATTCAAATTACCTTTATCTCCGGAAGAATCGCAGGCGTTATTAAACATAATCGATTCAGTCCTTGCAAAAAATAAATCATCGGCGGGAACGACACCAACAACTACAGACGCGGCGAAAGCGGCCAAAAAAGATACAACCGAACAATCGATTGCCAGCATGTTTAATCAAAACGATTCCGCGAATAAAACCGCCGCAGAGCCGATTGAAGCCGAAAACGCCAAACCGCTCACGTCATTATTCAGCGAAACTAATGGAACAATGTACGCGGTTTCGATGGAGGATTATTACGAAGCTAATGCATTGCTCCAATCTCCCGAAGTGCAGGCCATCATTCCTCCCGAGGTTCAATTAGCCTGGAGTACTCGACCATTCTTTAGAGGCGAAAGAAAATACCAAGGGCTTTATATATTAAGAAATAGAGTAGAATTGAGCGGCGAACATCTGGTGGACGCCAATCCGTCATTCGACCAGTTCCGCCGGCCGATTGTCAGTTTCGAACTTGATAAAACCGGCGCCCGCAAATTCGCGGCCTTAACCAGCGCTAATATCAATAAACCGCTGGCCATCGTTCTCGATGATCGTGTCGAATCCGCGCCGGAAATCAAAGCCACAATTCGCGATCGCGGCCAGATTGAACTTGGCGGCGCCGGGGCCTCGTGGGATGATGCCAAACTGCTCGCGGTAGTGCTAAAAGCTGGCGCTCTTCCTGCGAAAGTCAATATTATCCAAAACTCAATTATCGGACCATCGCTAGGCCAGGATTCAATTAACAAAGGCAAAACGGCGATGATTATCGGATTGGTGCTTGTACTTATATTTATGTTTTTCTATTACCGGATATCGGGATTGATCGCCGATCTGGGCTTGCTTTTGAACTTCCTCTGGATATTCGCTTTCATGATTATTCCGGGGATCAACGCCACTCTGACTATGCCGGGCGTGGCCGGGATTATTCTAACGATGGGTATGTCGGTTGATTCTAACGTGCTGATTTTTGAGCGTATCCGAGAGGAGTTGCGAACGGGCAAAACCATTCGAGCGTCAATAGACGCAGGCTACGATCGCGCCATGTTGACCATTATCGATTCGCACGTTACGACTTTGATCACGGCCTTGTTCCTGTTCATTTTCGGTACCGGCCCAATTAAGGGATTTGCAGTAACATTGTCGGTTGGCGTAACGCTGTCGTTGTTTACGGCGTTCTTTATCACCAAAGCGATATTTGATATCAGAAAACAGTATCAGACTTTAAGCATATAGGCGGTAAGAGGCAATGATTGAAATAATTAAAAATCCAAATATCGATTTTGTTGGCAAGCGGAAATATGCATTTATGCTTTCGGCTGTACTGGTAGCATTAGGAATTATCGCGTTCGTAATGATTGTTACCGGCAAAGCCAATCTCGGAATCGATTTCGCCGGCGGCGCGATGATCTGGGGCAGTTTTCAAAATCCAGTTTCGGTAACCGATATCCGTTCGGCATTGACCAAAGAAGGATTTGGGGACGCTGAAATTCAAAGCATGACCGGCGCGGGAGTCGCGCCTAACTCTTTCGTGATTAGAATCAAAGGGGAATCCCACTCTCTGGGAGATACGCTTTTAGCCGATGCGATTACAGCCAGAATTAAAAGGCAATTTACAACTAATGATTTTAAGGTAGATAGTATCGATGATATCGGCGGGGCGGTCGGAAAAACTCTACAACGCCAAACGAGATTAGCCGTATTGCTGGCGCTGCTCGGCATTCTAATATATATCTGGATTCGCTTCGATTTCCGGTTCGGAGTGGCGGCTACGATTGCCACATTCCACGATGTGTTGGCGGTTCTGGGTATTTATTATATACTAAATAAGGAAATTACCCTGCTATTAATTACGGCTCTGTTAACATTAGCCGGCTATTCACTGACCGATACCGTGGTTGTTTTCGATAGAATCCGCGAGAATCTCAAGCAATTCCGCAAACGCGGCGATTTTGCCGGTACAGTAAATATGTCGATTAACGAAGTTTTATCTCGTACCACCATCACAGGCTTAACGACTTTACTGGCCATTTGTTCCATACTGTTTTTCGGAGGCCAGGTAATTCGCGATTTCGCCCTGGCCATGTTCATGGGCGTGATTGTTGGAACTTATTCATCCTGGTTTGTGGCCAGTCCGATTATGGTTGAATGGGAAAAACGCAGCCCGCGAAGATTCAAGTAGTAATCAAACCCTCTTAATTTTTGGCCCCGGAAACGGCCGCAAGCCGGATTTCGGGGCTTTTTTTGTTTCATTTTTTGACAAAAATAGTAGTAATTTTTCCCTTTTTCCCGCGTGGCTGAAATACCGATTCCCGATGTCGATAGAATATTATGCGGCGGTCCAAATCGCCATTGGAGGGCATCATGGATGAAAATCGAGGAATATGGCTAACCCCAGCCGGAGCGGGAATTGCCCTGATTTGCTTTTTTCTGCCCTGGATCGAGTTTTCCTGCGGCACCATGAAAGGAACCATCTCGGGCGCGGAAATAGGCGGCGTGATGTGGGTCGTGTTCGTGGCCGCCTTACTTAGCCTCCTGGCCTTTTACTATTTTAGAAATTATGATGAATTGGATCGAGCCAAACCGGTGGTTGTTTTAAGCGCCCTGGTGGCGATTGCAATCATGGTTTACAAATATTTTAATTATCAATCAGGGGCGGGATGTTGTCAGGGAGGAGTGGATCAACTCGGTAATATTTCCGCTATGAAGCAACTTATGGGGGATAACGCCGATTTTCCGGATATTGGATTTAGCATTAAATTCGGCGCTTATGGGACAGTGGCAGGATTTCTGTTGTCTTTGATAGGCGGTCATTTTTTAGACCGGCGGCAAGAAACGGAAAAACCGGCCAAGGCGGTGATCTCTTACTATTCGGAATCATCCGAGAAAAAGGAAAAGCCGCCAAGTTTCGAGTGAACAACTTGTCGAACGCTATTAAATAGAAAACAACCAACCAATAAAGCGGGAGATTTTATGGATGACGATAAGAAAATCTGGTTAACGCCGGCAGGCGCGGGGATAGCTCTGGTTTGTTTTTTCTTGCCATGGGTTGAATTTTCCTGCGGCGAGATGAAACAGAGTATATCCGGATCCGAGCTTGGAGGAATATTCTGGGTAGTATTCGGCGCGGCGGCGCTCTGTCTTCTGGCATTCTTCTATTTTAAAAACAGCGATGAAGTCGAACGGGCAAAACCGATTGTTATCCTCGGCTCGCTCGTTGGTTTAGGAATATTACTCTATAAATACTTCGATTTTAAATCGGGGGCACAGACCGGATTGCAAGGATTATCGCAGCTATCGCAGATGTCGGATTTTCAATCGCAGTTCGGCGGCCAAGCGCAGTTACCCGATATGGGCTTTCATATAAAATATGGTGGGATTGGAACAATCATTGGGCTGGCTTTAGCACTGCTGGGTGGGCTCACTCTGGGAAGCGGCGGAGGCGGCCGCGCATCCGGGCGGCCATCACGAAAAGCGGTCGTATCATATTATCAAGAACCGGGCAAGGAGGAAGAAAAACCCAAAGCCCCCTCCTATCGATAGTCTAATTAAGTAAATTCTATAAAACGGCGTCAAACGGCGCCGTTTTTTTTATGGCTTGTTTTTGTTTTTTGCGACGTTTTCAGTTTCGATGTGTGCCGCCAAAGCCCTCGTGTCGACCTCGCATTTATCGCGATTTTTATCGCAATCTTCTTCGCAGGGTTCGACATGGATGGTTATGTGGATTCGGGGGAGCCTCTTGCGAAGCTCATCCTCGAGGTGATCGCAAACAGCGTGGGCATCCTGAAGCTTGATATGCCGACACTGGACAAGATGTAAATCTATCTCGCGAGTGTTTCCCGATTTTCGCGAACGCAGGTCGTGGAATCCGACAAAATGCGGTTGATGTTCCTTGAGGACTTTCTCAATCATAGCCAGTTCCGAATCTGACAGGTTTTCATCCATCAAGTCTTTGACCGCTTTTTTGGTGATGTTGTAAGCCGCCTTTCCGATTACGATGGCTACCCCTAATGCTATTAATGGATCAAGCCAATGCCAATCGGTCAATTTTATCAACAGCAAACCGAAAAATACCCCCATAGAAGTGATGACATCGGTGGAAAGATGGAGCGCGTCGGCTTCTAAGGCAAGCGAGTCTGCTTTTTTGGCTACCTTGAATAGCCTTCGAGAAACAAAGATGTTTAGTCCGGCAGATACTCCCATAATAGCCAGCCCCCAATCGACCTTAATTGGCTCAGCGCCATGAAAGAGTTTTTTAATAGCTTCTGATACAATCAAGGCGATAGCGATGAATATAAGTATTCCCTCAAAAGCTCCGGAAATTCCCTCCGCTTTGCCATGGCCAAATGGATGCTGTCGATCGGGGGGTTTATTAGATTCCTTTACCGCGAAAAAGGCAATTATCGCCGCCATCAAGTCGATACCGGAATGAATGGCTTCACTAATCACGCTGATCGAGTTTATCAGTAGGCCGATAATAAGCTTGCCCAAAACCAGAATAGCGTTGGATGCAATCGAAAGGGTTGCCGCCATCTGTTTTTGGCTCTCGATATTTCTCATAAAGTAACCACTCGACAGTAACAATTGGGTTAAAATTCATTTACTGTCGATATTCGCTATGATAAAAATATCAGAAACAATCGTAATTTACAATAGATAAAATCACCCAAAATTAAGCATTTTCAAAAAAATCGGCGGGCTGCAATCCATCCTCCAAATTTCGGCAACCTTTTTTAAGAAAAATGGATTAATAAGCTTGAGAATGCCATAACTCAATAAAAAATGACAATAGAATGTGATATTATTCACGAAACCCTTGATTTCAGCCGATACATTTTATAGATTGCCATAGTAAAATTGGCTTGGCTTGAATGAGAGGATTAAGGAGATACCATGGACATAGGCGTTGCCAAAGAGAGCAAGCAATTAGAAAATAGGGTTGCTCTTACTCCGGCTTGCGCGCGGGCTTTAACGAGCGCAGGGCATACAGTTTACCTGGAACAGGGAGCCGGTGAAATATCCGGTTTTAGCGACCAGGATTATCTGGCCAGTGGAGCGAAAATCGTATATTCCAGCGAGGAAGTTTTCCTTCGCTCAAAACTGCTCGTTAAGGTTAGACCTCCAACCACCGAGGAATACAAGTCAATGCCGGAGGGGCAGATAGTCTTGTCAAGCTTCCATTTGGCGGTGGCCCCCGTTGAACAGATTAAGATGTTATTAGATAAAAAAATAACAGCTATCGGTTTCGAAGTAATCGAAGATGATATGGGTGGCCTGCCGGTTTTGGTTTCGATGTCGGAGTTGGCCGGTCAAATGTCGATCAATATTGCCAGTTATCATCTATCCAACAAGGGCGGGGGAAGAGGAATACTATTAGGGGGCGCTACCGGGATACCTCCGGCGACAATTGTCGTACTAGGCGCTGGGACCCTGGGTATGAGCGCTGTCAGGACAGCCAAGGGGATGGGCTGCAATGTGATTCTGTTTGACAATGACATAAGCAAATTAAGATATGCCACTGAGTTATGCCAAAAGCAGGTGATAACTTATCTGCCATTTGAACATAATATAGAAAAAGCAGTGAAGGTAGCCGATGTTTTAATCGGCGCGGTTCTGATTCATGGCGAACAACCGCCCAAGTTAGTTACCGAGGAAATGGTTAAAACCATGAAACCGAAATCGATCATTATCGACGCATCGATTGACCAAGGCGGATGCATCGAGACGTCAAGGCCGACAGATTGGGCTAATCCTACATATGTCAAGCACAACGTAACCCATTTCTGCGTGCCGAATATGGCATCGAACATATCCCGCACCGCTACCTATGCTTTATCGAACGCGCTCCTACCCTATGTGCTCAGAATAGCGGACAACGGTTTGGAGAATGCGATTCGGACAGATATGGGGTTTGCCTGTGGTGTTTATACGTATCATGGCGAACCGGCAAAGCGAATCGTCGCATCGAGGTTGGGAATTAATCCGAAATCTTTAAAGGATATATTAGAAACGGGTAAAGGGAAATGAGTTGGATAGATATTTATCAACGTAAAAAAACGACCGCTGAAGAAGCGGTTAAGGCGATTAAATCGGGCGATACGGTTTTAATTCATCCCGGATGCTGCACTCCGGAGCATCTGGTGGACGCTATGGTGGCTCGTAAAAATGAACTAGAGAATGTACGTATCGTTCATATTCTTGCCGAAGGCAAGGCTGAATACGCCAAGCCGGGAATGGAACCCCACTTTCGTCATCAAGCGTTTTTTATTGGGCACAACGTTCGCAAAGCGGTGAATGAAGGGCGTGCCGATGCAACCCATATCTTCCTTGGCGAAGTGGAAGATATCTGGCTAAAAGGCAGAATGAACATTGATGTTGTCCTGTTGACGGTAACGCCGCCTGATGAGCACGGCTTCTGTTCGTTAGGTGTCGGGGTGGATATTACTTTGTCTGCCGCCCATTGCGCCAAAATCGTAATCGCGCAAGTTAACTCTTACATGCCCAGGGTTCACGGCGATTGTTTTATCCATGTCTCAAAACTCACTCATGTGGTGGAGCATAATACGCCGCTGATGGAGATGCCACAGGGGACGCCGGATGAAACATCGATAAAAATTGGTCAAATAATCGCAAACAATATTGACGACGGCTCTACGCTTCAGATGGGAATTGGGGCTATTCCGGATGCGTTTTTAACCGCTCTGGGAGGCCGCCGCGATATGGGAATCCACACTGAGATGTTTTCTGATGGCGTTATACCGTTAGTGGAGTCGGGCGTGATCAATGGCTCAAAAAAGACGCTTCACCCGGGAAAAATCGTAGCGGCTTTCGTTTTGGGAACAAAAAAAGCGTTTGATTTCTGCGATGATAATCCGATGATCGAATTCCATCCGAACAAATACACAAACGATCCGTTTATAATCGCGCAGAACGAGAAAATGGTGTCGATAAATTCGGCCTTGGGAATCGACCTGACCGGTCAAGTGTTCGCCGATTCGCTGGGGTTCATGTTCTACTCCGGTTTCGGTGGTCAGGTTGATTTTGTTAGAGGCGCTTCGAAATCAAAGGGCGGCAAAGCTTTCATCGCGTTCCCGGCTACGGCCAAAGAAGGCGCAGCTTCGCGCATTTGCCCTCATCTGCCGATAGGCACCGGCGTAACTACTACGCGCGCTGATGTTCACTGGGTTGTAACCGAATACGGCGCTGTCGATTTATGGGGCAGGCCGCTAAGAGAGCGAACAAAGCTTTTAATTTCGATAGCCGCTCCCCAATTCCGCGAAGAATTGGAACGGTTCGCTAAAGAACATAAATACATATAGAAATAAATCTTTGTAAATTATATGGGTCAGGCGATTGCCTGGCCCGTTTCTTTTAATATTAAAGCGTATCTTGTTGACTGAATCGATTGATAAGCTTATTATCTCCTGCATGATAATTTTAATATCGCTAATCAAATCAATCGGAATTTATTATGAGTAGCCCTCAAAGACAAGAAGCCTGGAATTTACTTTGCCAATACACGCAATCGGATTCTCTTCGAAAACACGCGCTGGCGGTCGAAGCGGCCATGAGATTTTACGCGGCGAAATTCGGCGAAAATATCGAGTACTGGGGAACAATCGGGCTGCTTCACGATTTCGATTATGAGCGATTTCCAGACAATCATCCGGCGGCAGGTAGTGAGATTTTACGAACCAAAGGATATGATGATACGTTTATCAAGGCGGTTATGTCGCATGTGCCCGCAACCGGAATTTCAAGAGATAGTCAACTTGAAAAAGCTCTTTACGCGGTCGATGAACTCTGCGGATTCTTAACTGCCGTGGCCTTAGTCCGCCCATCGAAAAAAATCGTCGATGTCGAGGCCAAGTCGGTGATAAAGAAAATGAAAGATAAAGCATTCGCGCGGCAGGTATCGCGTGAGGATATCACCAAAGGCGCCGAGGAGTTGGGAATTCCGTTGGCCGAGCATATCGATAACGTGCGGGCGGCGATGACAAATATCGCGGTTGAACTGGGATTGTAATTCACGGGATATCATATGTTATTAAGAGCAGTGTTTTTCGATATGGATGGGGTACTGGTTGACACGATGAAATATCATGTCAAAGCTTGGGTGACCGCATTTAACGAATCGGGGTATTATCCAACCGAACTTGCGTTTTATCTCAACGAAGGCGTAAAGCATCCGCAGACAGTTCGGGAACGTATGGCCGAGATCGGGATAACTAGCGTTCCTGATGATCTGGTCGAGAAGATATACAAAAGGAAACGACAAATTTACGATGAAATCGTGCAGATCAATCCGACCGATGGGGTAATCGAGTTGCTCGACAATTTAAAGGGGAAAGTTAAAATCGGTTTGGTTACCGGAGGTATACCATCGGTTGTTGAACGAGTATTGAGTCAGTTTGATGATTATTTTGATATGGTGGTCGATTACGAATGTACCGAAAGAGGAAAGCCAGATCCTGAACCATATCTGTACGGTATCAAGAAAATTGGCGTGCCGAAAGAATCGATCATCTCGATTGAGAATTCACCGACCGGGGTGGCCTCGGCGGTGGATGCCGGTCTAACCTGTTGGGCGATTTGCACGACTTTAGATCCGCCATATTTAAGCCGGGCGACCCGCATTTTTAAAGATTTCGCCGAAATTCAACGGGAGTTGTTTACATCGAAAGATATTGAATGGCCGGTTTGAGACCGGATTTTCGTTCTTGACACCACATGGGCCATTCCAATATATAAAGTAATAATTAGGAGGGATGTTCAATGGTCAGGATTACCGTATTACTTAACGAGATATACAATCTAACAGGAGTGAAAGAGGGGCGGATATTAGGATTTAAGGCGCAGGTGGCATCGCTATGCGAGCTGGCGGGCGCGGATGGATTAGCTTACAGAATCGGGTCGGATAGTTTTAGTCAAACCGACGATAGGACTATCAGGTTATTGAAAGAAATCGCCAGTATTCCGATTGCGGTCATTACTCCGGCAACCGATAGGGAAGTGGAAAAAATAGTCGACCTGAAACCGGATATGGCGGTATTATTGAATAGCGGCGTCAATGCTCAAGAGCATATTACGAAATTGCAGGTATCGGATATAATCGCCGCCGTGTTGACGCCCCCTGAACTCGATCTGGTGAAAGATTCGGCAAAAATGAAAGCCGATTACGTTGTGTTAGATATAACCAATTATTGCACGGAACAAAGCTACTCGAATAAGATAGTGATTTTCGATAAGGTTGCCAAAGCGGCGGCGCTGGCCAAAAGATTATCAATGGGGGCGATTATCTATGGCCCATTGACTGCAGGCGAGATTACTAAGTTCGCGGAGCTGGAAGGAATCGAGGAATTTTTCGTCGGTCAGGAAATGGCCGCCAAAGCGATTCTAAATGGTTTGGAAAAAACGCTGTTAACATTTAAAAAAGCAGCCGATATATAGATTTCCCGGAAATCTAAGATTACCGGTCAACATTGGCCGCAATCTTTTCTGGATAAAAATATCAGATATTAGGAACCTTGCGCGCTTTCGAAGGTTTATAAGCTATGAGTAATTTTGGTAAGTTGGGAGTGTTAGGAATTTGAGCGTAAAACGAAATCTGCTTTTTATCTCAGGATTAATTTTAGTCCATACCGCCTTGGCCGTCGGTTCGACAATAACCGGCGTTATCCGCGATTCGCAAACCAAAGAACTATTGCCGGGCGCCAGCGTGGCGGTCGTCAATTCGCCGGTGGGCGCGTCGACCAACAATGATGGCCTTTTTATAATCAGCAACGTAACCGCCGGGATGCTTCCCGTGACGTTGAAAATACATCTGATTGGTTATAAAGATAAATTGATCGAGTTGAGTCATTTCCCTCAAAATGATCTGGTAATCTACCTGGAGCAATCATCCTGGAAAATGGAAGATATGGTCGTGACCGCAACCCGGCGCAAGTATATGCTCAAAGATGTTCCGGTAACCACCGAACTTATCACCGCCGATGATTTCAAGAAATCGGGCGCGCTGACAGTCGATAACGCTCTTGATTCGCATATTGGAGTGGATATATCGGATGATTTATCGGGGCGCGGTATCAGTCTGCGGGGAGTGGACCCGTCGCGGGTGCTGGTGCTGGTCGATGGCAACCGGGTAATCGGCCGAGTTAGGGGTTCGCTCGATTTGGCGCAGTTACCATTGAGCAATGTCAAACAAATCGAAATCGTGAAAGGCACTGGTTCGACCCTGTATGGTTCGGAGGCCATGGGCGGAGTCGTAAATATTATCACCGGCGATCCGCCGCGAAATACCGATTTTACTTTTGGCAGTCAGTATGGAAGTTTTAACAGCTACGATTTCCAAGGCGGGCTTAATTCGTTTGTCATGGATAATCCAACTTCATTAAACGCCAAATACGAACATACCGACGGCTTCGATTTGGATAAGTCAACGGATAATACGGAAGGCCTGGAAAGCATAAATCGCTTTAATATCGAAAACAAGACGACCTATCACTTAAATCCCGACTGGAAGCTTGAATCGAAAATCGGGTTCATGGCCGAACGCAAACAATGGGTGGAGCAATTAATCGCGCAGGGCTCCGGCGGCCAGGATACGGCATATAATTTTGATGACTACGAACATAATTACCGTTACGATATCGCGCTTTATTCCAAATGGAAAATGGATGAAGACGCCGAACTGACTATGGGGGCGCACGGCTCATATTATGACCACAAGTGGGAAAAATATACCCGCACAAATTACTTAAGTGACCTGTCGAAAAGTATAGATGATATAGGCGAACTGTCATTGGCCTACAATCGCAAATTGGGAAAATGGCTGGCGATTACTTATGGAAGCGATTTCGTGACAGAACGCTTGAAATCGGCGCAACTGGCGGTGGGCGACAAACGAATTTATCATGGCGACATGTACACACAGATTGAATTACAATTGGGTAAATCATTTACGATTTTGCCCGGCATCCGCTGGGAAAATCACCAGACTTATGGAAATCATTATAACCCCAGTTTTAATCTAATGTGGAATCCAGTCAGTTTGTTCACACTGCGCGGTTCGATCAGCCGGGGGTTCAGGGCACCCTCGATTAAAGAACTGTATTTCGAATTCGACCATCGGGCGGCCGGCTATATCGTTTATGGCGGCGGTGATGGACTCAATCCCGAAACAAGCTTGAACTATTCGCTAACGGCCGAGATAAATTATAAACGCAAAGCGATGCATCGAATCTCGTATTTTAGAAACGAGTTAAAAAATCTAATCGATTTCGTTCCCAGCGATTCGGTCGATCCGAACTACCCGCTCGGCCTGTACTACTATGATAATATCCTTAAAGCCAGAACCGAAGGGTTGGAGTGGGAAACCGAAATCAGAGTAGTTGATTCTTGGGGATTGTCTTTTTCGTATACTTATCTGATTCCTAAAAACCTGTCGGAGCAGGTGGACCTTATCAATCGTCCTCGCAATACGTTCAAATTCAGCACCACTTATGATATCAGACGCTGGGATACCTCGGTAAATTTCTGGGGGAGCTGGCATTCGCGCAAACTCTGGACTTTACGAGTCGACACGCCCGACAGGGTATCGGATTTATACGCGCCGGCGAGAACGGTGTTAAGCGCGAGTATCAGCAAGAAATTAAAAGGCAATCTCGATTTATTAGCCAAAGTTGATAATATCACCGATAACGTGAACGCCAATTATTTCTATTGGCCGGCAAGAAATTATTCGATTTCATTAACATATAAAATTGGAAGGAGTAATTAGATATGAAAAAGGTAATGCCGTTTCTGGCATTGGCAATGCTCGTGGCGGTTATCGGATGTTCCGATAAGAAAACAACCAACCCCAACCCGCCCTCGAATAGGAGCACTACTGAATGGGTCGATTCTATTAGCTGCTGGCTTTCGGTAGTTGATGGCAGTTCTTACACCGCGTTTAAATACTTCAGTTTCGGCACGAAAGATACCGTATCAATTACTGATGACCAGGCATTGACCGATACATCCTGGGATATCGCTTTTAGACGCACCGTGGTTAAAACAAATAGCGGGATTTCAGGAATAAAAAATGTGAGAGTTGCCAATTTGGCTATGGCTCATTCGCCTGATTCGATTAATTTTAATGGCGTAACCGATACGACTGGAATCAGAGACCGCGACTGGATGTCCGACTCATACGCATATGCGGTTGGCGATTGGTATACATACGACCAGATGCATCATACGATCAATCTTACTAATTACGTATATACGCTTAAAGACGCTGAAGGCAAGTATGTCAAATTCACTGTTAGCGGCCTTTATGGCGGCGGCATGCCCCCGAACATGGGCAACATCGTTATCAGATATGTATACGCGGGCAGCGGCACTGATATCTCCGGCGTTGGTGTAACCGATACCGTTATGGTCGGGGCCGACACCGCCTACTTCGATTTTTCGACAGGTAGCGTAGTGACCCCAGCCGATCCTTCCAATTCTCTCGATTGGGATTTTGCTATCGCCAGCTATGATATTCATTTGAATTCGAATATGTTCGGCATTGGCCAGGCGGCAGCCTATCTAAACACGGATAGCCTGGGTATTCCTCGCACCGATTTCGAGGGTATAACCGTAGCCGAAACTCAACCAACCGCCTATTTCCAGGATGCCGCCGGTTCGGCGTTCACCGAATGGTACGATTACAACGAAAACACCCACCAGTTGACATCAAAAAAGCATGTGTATTTGGTCAAAGTTGGCACCGATATTTACAAGATGCAGATAACAAGTTATTATTACCCGGTTAATGGCCAGAATACATCAGCCTGGTACACTTTTAAATGGTTGAAATTGGTGTTGTAAAAATCGCGCAGTTTAAATAATTCGATTTCGTTCACCGTAGGGGCGCAGCATGCTGCGCCCCTACGCGTTTCAGGCCGATTATTTTCCGAAAGAATGGCCTTATCAGTTTGCTTTTTCCCTATAAATTTTCTTGAATGATTTCTTTATATCGCCTATAGTATTTGACAAATGACGCTGAAAGCGAAAATTTTGGCAAACGAAATTTATGCGTAAAAAGACCCTGATGATAATCCTTTTAGCCTCGGCGATGCCGTTTATTGCCATGATTGCTATCCTGTTTTTCGTGGCGCCGCTTCAAAAAGAAGGACTGGCCCAACAGCGGCTAACCAACGCCTTCAACGGCGTATCAGGTTATTTTGACCAAAGCGGAGTCGAACTTCTGGCGCAAGCGCGGGCATTGGCAGCCGGCGAGGTGGTTTCATCCTGTTTGCTTCAAGCCGACCAGTTCGGCTTTTTTGACCAGACATCGATGATTGAATCGATAGTCAAGCAGATGACCTTGGTCAATATCGATTATCTACTTGTTACCGACCCATCAGGAACAGCGCTGGCACAGGGGCACGAACCGACTATTCTTGGTTTTAAGGCGGTATCCGATTCGCTAATCAGCATGGCGATTCGCGGTCAGGAAGTCCACACGCTGGGAATACGTAATATAAAGGGACGGGCCGAGGCGCTGGTACTGGCAGCTACGCCGGTCTGGTTTCGTAATCGGGTGATTGGCGCGGTTGAAGTCGGAATAATCATAAATGAAAATCAACTTAACGCCCTCAAGGGATTATCTTCGGCGGAACTGGTTTTAATTTGCGAGGGGGTAACCAAGGGGAGCACGATTCAGGGAAGTATCGACCAGGATATACTATTTATGCCCAACGATGTTATCCAGTCAACTCGATTAAACAGGCGATCTTTCAGGTTCGCGTCGTTTCCGCTAAGTGATATCTCCGGCAAAAAGGTGGCTGACTTGCTTATCGGTATCGGCGTGACCGATATCGAAACCATTATCAACAATCTGGCGCGCACCTATACGCTGTTCGCGGTATTTGGTATCGCCCTGGCGGTTGTGCTTATCTGGGGATTCGTAGGTAAGGCGCTCATGCAAATCGAGCACCTTAGCGAGGGGTTTTCGAAAGTGGCCGGCGGCGAACTGGCGGTAACCGTCGAAAGCGTCGAAAAAGACGAACTTGGCAATCTGGCCAAAGAATTCAACACGATGGCGGCGGCGCTCAAAGACCGCAAGCAGGGGATAATCGACCACGAGCGGATGGCGTTACTTTCGCAGATGGCGCAACAGATGGTGCCGAGATTAAGCTTGCCGCTTGATTCCATAAACAAAAGCCTGTCGCATCTTCGCAGTATAGCCGATTCCGGAATCGAACCGATTTATCAGAATATCAGCTCCGAAACTAATTTACTGGCCCGGATAGCGGCCACGTTCGCCGAACTAACTGGGTTTGTGTCGGTGAATATTGAGAGGATGGATTTGGGTGACCTTATTCGAGAAATACAGGGCGAATACGATAAGGAAATTCAGACGGGGGCGATGGCGATTCACCTGGCCGCGCCGAATATCCTGATTAATGGCGACAAGAAACATCTGAAAAGAGCGTTCGATATAATTCTTGAGAACGCATTCGAAGCCTCCGGGCCGGGGGGAAGAGTCGATTTTCGCGTGGCGATAGTGCGCGGATTCGCCGTTATCGAGATTGCCGATTCGGGGCCGGGCTTTTCGGATCTGGCGAAAATCAATATGTACGCGCCATTTTTTACTACCAAGGCCGATGGCAACGGATTAAGCCTTATCATGGCCCGTAAAATCATGTTGGAGCACGACGGCACTATCGAAATAGAGGACAATGTCGGCGGCGGCGCGCTGGTGCGGTTGACCTTGAAGCTGGCGGCGCTGAAGGTGTAGCATTAAGTAGGTCAAGCTCACTTGGAGCTTGACATGCTGCAATGATTAAAATCACAATAGTGGAGTAGTGATCCCACGGCAATGGGAGTGTTGCGAAAGCCATAATAGGATTAAGCGTGAATAATGGATATTAAGCGTAGGGGCGAATTGCATTCACCCTCAGACTGTTGACAAAACCATTGTGTAATTGAAAGATTTACCATTTTTCGCGTAGGGGCAAGGCATGCCTTGCCCCTACAATAACTTAAATTAATAACATTTCCGGAATTTGTCTTACTTTATATAAAAACGCAGTTTGTCATCAATCTCGGGGCGAATTGCATTCGCCCTTATTGGGCTACGATTTAACTAAATTAATCAATGTTTCGAAATGACATGAAATATTTGCTTTTTCAAC
>CAZTNJ010000051.1:0-6569 GCA_964614835.1 uncultured Ignavibacteria bacterium
TTATCATCTATCCACTTACAGCAACCCCAAAAAGAAACGTTGGGACAGTAGTGATCTAATGTATATTTTAAGAATGGTCAATACGGACATGGCGATATGGATGTCTGGTATTGCGATTGGGATTCAACATTGGGTGATTGGGGGTTGCCATATAACATAGGAAGGCCGGTTAATGCGGCATCTTTAGAAGATACACCACATTATAATTTAATCAATGTCGGCAATACTCCGCGATTATATTTTTGTAGCGACTGGGGACATGGCGTTCCGGGTTGGCAAGGCTCTCTTGAAATATTTTACGCCACATGGGATGGCCAGCGCTGGGGCAATGTAACAAACGTTGGTTCACCGATTAATTCGCCGGTTGAGGATGAATCGCCTTGTTTAACGCCTGATGGTAGAACTATGTATTTTATCACCAGAGAGAATCGCGTACCTTATGCAATAAAACATTTAATGGTTTCCCGTTGGGAAATATCGGATATAGAAGAGAATAGCAATAATAACGATACATTACCGGAAATTAACCTTTTTCCCAATCCCTCTAATCTCATGCTATCAATAGAAATTAAGGCAAAGAGTATAAACTGCCAGTTTGAATTGATGATTTATGATATTAATGGGAAGGAGGTGAAAAATTTTGGGAAATACGAATCTGGTAAATGCCATTCAATAAGGTGGGATGGCAGAACCAATTCGGGCGACAGGGTAACCTCGGGGGTATACTTTTTAAAAGTTAGAGACGAAAACAACGCAGTTTTCAAGAAATCGTTTTCGTTCATTAAATAAAAAAATCCAAGGGAGGGTCTGTGTATTCTATTAGATTATTTATAGTATTAACTTTTATCATGGGTATATGGGCCGTTATGGTGCGGTCAGGTCTCCGCACCTAACCGGGGCGTCGGGTACGGAGACCCAACGCCACAATTAGAACCCGTTTTTACCAAAGGCGACAATGGCCATTGGTGCTTTTTAGCGGAAGCTATTTGACAAAATTTACATTGACATTCCGGTCTACTTGCACTAAGTATATTGTGCGATGACTAAACGCTATATCAAATTATCCCTCGCCGCGGTTATCTGGCTATTAATAATCGCGCCCGACATATTTGGAGTTAGTATCGAATACGTCAACTCGACATTATGGGGCCAAATAAATGATATCGTGATATCCGGCGATTACGCTTATTGTTCGTTTGTGAACGGACTTGGAATTTTCGATATCTCCGATAAAACGAATCCAAAATTCATCAGCAAGTTATTTTTATATGGATACGGCGAAGGACTTAAAATTCGGGGCGAATATGCGTATTTTTGTGATGGCGGTTCCGGCCTAAGCGTGATATCTATCGCTGATATTAACAATCCGCGTTTACTGTCAAGTTGTGACCTACCTGAACATAGCCATTTTCTATTTCTTGTCGGTGATTATGCATATTTCGAATATGATGGTATTCACGTTGCCGATATAACTGACCCTCTAAAACCAGTTAAAGTAATAACCCTTCCGGTTTTGGAACCGAAAACACCGAGCTATTCTGCGAAAAATAGCTACAAGCTAATCCCATACGGGACATTTGGGTTACTATTGCTTGATGTTACGAATCCCGGTAACCCTTTCATTGCAGCGACTATCCACACTCATCTCTATGCCAACTACGTTTATAGATTCGACAGCTTATTATATGTATCCGAGTCAAATTCGAAAGATTCTTGCGGCTTAGAGATTATTGATATTACCAATCCCCTTAACCCCATTTCTAAATGCTATATTAAATCCCGCGGGGGCGCGCTGGCTTTATCTCCTAATTTAGAATACGCATATTTGGCTGAGACCGTATATGGAGGATTTTCGCATCTAGCCGTTTTCAATCTCAAAGATTCATCAAATGCAACCAGATATGAAGTCCCAGATACAATTTCGATTATTTATAGAGCGGTTGTCTCTCAAGGATATCTTTATTTAGCAGGCTCTGAATATGAATATGGCGGACTATACATCTATAATATCGATGACCCGTCGCGTCCCAAAATGATTGGAAAGCACCTGACTAGTAAGATATCCGATATCTATTCAACGATCGACCGTTGTTATGTTGCCGATGGGTATTACGGCGGATTTAAAATAGTCGAAATCGATTCGCTGAATAATATGAACACAATCGGTTCATATTATGCTCCAAATGGTTCTGATGCGGTAGCCGTAAAAGGAGATTATGCTTTTATTACCTCATATCCGGGAATGACTGTTCTTGATATGAAAGACCCGACAAACCTTACTCCAATCGGTAAGTATGATTTTTATAATACTTGCGACAGATTATTTATTGATAGTAACCGGGTTTATCTCGCCGATGCTATGTCGATGGATATCCTCGATATCCAGAATCCAGCAAATCCCGCCTTAGTATATAAATTCGATCCGCCGAAGGATGATAGTTTGCATATGTTTTTTGATGTCGTAGTGCACGGCAATCACATATACATAGCGGATGGCTTTTCGGGGCTATTTATCCTCGACAATAATACTAAAGATATACCGGCATTAGTTAGCAAATATTCTGAAAGTGGAGGATATTATAAAGTCGCAATTAAAGATAGTAGTGCTTTTTTAATCGATGGCGAATTGGGGGTTGTCATACTTGATATTCAAGACCCAAATAAGCCAGTTTTGCTTTCTACCTATAATCACATTTTTAGGCCGACTGACCTCTTTGTATCTAATAATTATTTATTTATCACAAGCGGCGGGGGCCTGCAACTCTTGGACATTAGCGATTTGCATAGGCCCACTCAAATTGCTGAATTTTCTACAAACTTGCAGGCCACCAGAGTAAACGTTGTTGGCGATAAAATCTATGTTGCTTCCGAAGCCGCCCTATTTTTGCTTAAGTTAGTCCCTTGATATAAGGGGTTTCCTACCCCCGCCCCCAGTACATCCCCACTCCGGCGGCTACCGCTACGTTCAGCGATTCCACTTTGCCGGTCTGCTCGATTCGCAAATTCAGCTCCGCGCGTTCGATAAGCTCCGGGCTGATTCCATGGATTTCGCTGCCAAACACCAACGCCGGATGTTTCGGCGGTTTAGCCGCGCCCAACGCGGTTTTGCTGTCGCTGGTAAATGCCACGATACTGTACCTTTTCTCGCAGAGTTCGAACAGCCGCGCCGGCGTATCGATTTCCCCCACCGCAATCGTGAACAGCCCGCCTTGAGTGGCTCGCACCGTTTTCGGATTGTAGATTTCGGCACAATCACCCAAGGCGATAAACAGGTCGAAACCGAACGCCGCCGCTGTCCGTATCATCGTGCCAAGATTCCCCGGGTCGGCCACCTTGTCGGCAATCACGATTCGATTCGCCTTGCCGATATGGTCAATCGCTTGCTTGCGGCAATCGCGCTCCTTCACGATAGCCATCACCCCCTGTGGCGTCTCCGATATCGCCAGTTTGTCGAACTCCCGCCTTGGTAAAACGGCCGCCTGGCGCGCCAAATTATCGCCAGCGTATTGCGCCAAATAATCCTCGGCGATAATCACGCGTTCCACCGGCCAGTTGTGAACGATAGCCGCTTCCACCAGATGAGGCCCCTCCGCGATAAACAATCCATGCTGGCGGCGATATTTTTTCTGCTTAAGCGACCGGTAGATTTTTAGTTCGTTGGCGGTCAATTTACTTTTATCGATTCTGTCTGAAGGCTTGATTTTATCGCTCCTCTCCGATATAATGTTGGCCGGGTTTTACGATGCGCTATTTTTGCTTAATAACGACGACTCTGATACTGTTAATCTTTTCCGTAACCAGTATCGCCGACCCCATTATAATAAAGTCCGACCTGAGATTCAACCGATTAGAATCGAGCGATTCCGCGTCGGTAAGGCCACAGCCGTTTGAGAATGGTATCGCGCTGGCGTTATCGGGGGGCGGAGCGCGTGGTATCGCGCATATAGGAGTGCTGGAGGTGCTTCAGGAAAACAATATCCCGATAAAATTCGTTGGCGGTACCAGCATGGGTGCGGTGATAGGCGGATTGTATTGCGCCGGATATTCTCCCTGGGAGCTTCATCAACTGGTGCTGTCGGTTGATTGGAATTCGCTGTTTTCCTCGGCGCCGCTTCGGTCATCAATACTGGTTTCGGCCAAAGGTTGGCCCGAAAAGGCGATATTACGAGTCGGTTTGGAAAATGGCCGCCCGATTCTTCCCAGGGGTTTAACTACAGGTCAGAAATTATCCAACCTGCTGACAAAGCTATGTTATCGCGCCGGCGTGCGCCCGACTATAAGCTACGACTTTTTAAATCCGCCATTTCGCGCCACCGCTACCGACCTGGTAACCGGCAAACTCGATGTGCTCGCATCAGGCGATCTGGCGGAGGCTCTTCGGGCCACCATGTCGTTTCCGATAGGTTTTACGCCAGTGTTTTCGGAAGGGCATTTATATGTAGATGGCGGTCTTATCAATCCGGTGCCGGTCGATTTATGTATCAAGCAGGCGGGGCGGCCGGTTGTCGCGGTGAACACCACCACCCCGCTTCTGCCGTTGAAAGATATCACCGATGCTATCGATCTGGCCAACCAATCGACGACCGCGATGTCGTTGCCAAAATTGCAGAGCCAGCTTAGCGAGGCCGATGTGGTAATCGAGCCGCTAATTGGTTTTCATAAAACATTCGATTTCACCAACCCCGAATACCTGATTCAAGCCGGTCGTGATGCCGCATTAGCGGCATTGCCGCATATTAAGGCCGCCTTAGAACAAAAGAAGATGGAAAATGATGGTATCTACAGAATCGATAAAGTCGTCATAAGCGGCCTTCAAAACCTGCCGCAATCTTTTTTCACTCAAAGCCTGACTCATACTGGGGATATCCCGGAATGGGAAATAAAGGGCAATCTGGATAAACTTCTTAACAGCGGCTATATCGGCGATGCCTTCGCGGCTATCCATAACAATGGCGATACTGCGTGTCTGATCTACTATATTAGTGATAATCCCCGGATAAGCCGTATCCAGTTTGATGGGTTGACGATATTCACGCCGGATACGTTATTAGGCGAGATGCGTTCGCAAGCCGGGCAGGTTGCCAATTTCAACGATTTAACAAACGACCTGAAAAACATCGAACAAATGTATAAGGACAAAGGATTTACTCTGGCGCGCGCCAGACTGGTAAATATCGATTCATTAACCGGTCTGGTGAATATTTCTATCGATGAGGGGCGAATCAATCAAATAACGGTCGATGGCAACATTCAAACTAAAAGATGGGTGATCTTGCGCGATTTCCACATGAAGCCTGGCGAATTATTTTCCGAACACAAGGCCCAGCGCAGTCTTGATGATTTATATGGCACCGGCTATTTCGAAACCGTCAAATTATCGGCGCTCCCTTGTTCCTCCGGGGTGGACCTTAATATCAAGGTGATGGAAAAGTCGTTTGATTTTATTCGGGGAAGTATCCGTTACGATAACGAATACAAGGCCGCCGGATTTATTGACCTGGTCGGTTCGAATATCCTGGGACTGGGCAACGAATTTTATATCACGGCGCAACCCGGCGAAAAGAAACGCGGCCTGACACTCACCTTGAAAGCCGATAGGATATTCCGCACTTATCTTACTTATAAAATCACCGGTTCATATTCCGAATTCAAACGCAATTATTATATCGACCATGAATTCAACCGCAATTTATCGGAAATCGCCAGCAATTTCGAATTCGAGTTGGGCCAGCAGATTCCCCGATTCGGAAAGTTTTCGACTGTACTTAATGTTGCGCGTTATCGTTATATCAGCCCCGAAAGCCCCAAACGCGAAACCACCCGAAGAATATCGCTTTCGCTGCGGTCGCTGGTCGATACTTTCGACAGCATGCCGCTTCCTGAAAGAGGTAAGTATCATTATTTCGACCTGGAATTTGCCGGCGATGTATTTGGCGGCGATTTGAACTATACCAAGTTCTACACATCGCTGGAGGCTTACTACCCGCTCCTAAATGGTTTGAATTTTCACCCCCGGGCGTCGGTGGGCATGTATAACAAAGGCGTACCGCATTGTTTGCTGTTTGACCTGGGCGGCCGCGACAGCTTCTACGGGTTGTTCGACCATGAACTTATGGGCGAGAAGGTGCTGAACGGTTCTTTGGAATTGCGCCAGAAACTCACCGGTTATTTATATGTGGCAGCCCGTTACGATATCGGCGATTTCTGGTCGCGGATCGATTCGATAAAATTGAAAAACTTAAGGCAGGGATACGGCGGTTCGGTTATTTTAAAAACATTCTTCGGGCCGGTTGGCTTAGCCTATGGAAGAACCACCAAAGGCCAGGAAGCATTCTATCTTTATGCGGGATATGATTATTGAGGATAGCTGACAACTCCACATATAAAATATACAAAATTTGGAATTTTTCTTGACAGCCCATATATCTATCTTTATGCTTAGTGCGCATCATTGATTTTGCACCTTGATTGTTGTTAGGTGAAAACTGTAAAAATGTGGAGGTGTTAATGGCTTCGAAAAAGCTATGGTTAATGGTGTTGCTTGTCTGCTTATGGGGGGGGGGTAATTT
>CAZTNJ010000051.1:6579-15303 GCA_964614835.1 uncultured Ignavibacteria bacterium
CCCCCCCCACCCCCCCCCCCCCCCCCCCCCCCCCAAAACCGGGGACAAACGGTACATGTAATTGTGGGGCAACCAAATCTGAGATTACCGATCGATAATAATGTTTACATACCAATATATGTATTTACTCAAAATGTAAATGATTATATCGGTAATTTTAGCTTTGCACTTGCTACTGATGATTATTATATAGCCTCGAGACATATGCCCTTCGATAGCGTTTTTTATATGTATTTCTGCCCGCCAATAAATAGTTGGGATTTATACCGATTTGAATACATATACAGCAATACTCCTCAAAACGGCTGGACAAGCCAGTTAATGTGGGGTATTTACGATCTGGGAGGCTTACCAAATCCCTGTTTACATGCAAATGATACGACCTTGCTCGGTTATTTCAGAATGCGTACCACCACTAATACCGGGGTTATTGGAGTAACCGATTCAATTTTTGCGCTTGGGGAAGATCCAATGCAAGGAGATGTGTCTTTTGGAGATACCGTTGGCAACCAGTATTCAGATATTAGATTACATTTTTATCCTGTCACGTTTACCGCCCAGTGGGATTCGGCCAATGCCGGTACCGGGATCAGTGTGAGGAACAGATATCAGAGCCATATTGATACTAAGTGGGATGGTAATCAGAGTAAATTCATTACTACAGATATATCTCGAAGGCAGGGATATAACCCGCATGGACATAATGGCCAGATGCAGAACACGGCATATATTAATACACTTAAATATGGCACTGGAGTGTTGGCCGATAGAGAAAATTATTGGACAGCTCCAGATCAGGCCTCTGCAATCGATGCCCATAAATATGCAGGGTTAGTATATGATTTTCTCTTGAACACAATAGGCAGGAATGGATATGATTCAACCGGTCATAGTATGATTTCGATTGTCGAGAATAATCTCATGCGTAATAACTCATATTATGACCCTACTACCGAATATGTTCATTACAGTATTGTGGATTCGGGATATTCGGCCTTCTCCGGATGGCTTGATGTGGTAGCGCACGAGTGGGGACATGGCGTTACCCATCATTGTTCTGATCTAATTCACGAAAGGGAGCCGGGCGCTTTGATGGAGGCGTTTTCCGATATCATGGGGGCGACCTGTAGTAAAGTCATGCAAAACAATCCAAGGTGGTGGATTCATGGCGATAGCATCAATTCGGATGGCCGCATGATTAGGAACATGCAAACGCCGACCCAACCACAATTCAATCAATTAAATCCAGATACATACCAGGGGCAATATTGGCAATTTCCGACAGATACTACGGACGGCTACGGAAAACATAAAAATGCCTGTGTAGTAGATAAAATGTTCTATTTACTTGCTGCAGGAGGAATGCACCGAGGGATAACCGTACAGGGTATCGGTATTGAAAACGCGTTTAAAGTGATGTATGAAGCAAATCGTAATAGGTGGGATTCCTCTGAAACCTTTATTCAGGCTAAAAGACATTGTGTCACGGTGGCCGATAGTTTAAATCAAACTGGCGAATGGGGTAAATGGACTGGCGCAGCTTGGAACGCTGTTGGGGTTTGTCCATATGTAGTGGGTGATGTAAACTGTAATGGAGAGTGCCGGGGTTCTGATATTACATATCTGGTTTCTGCTTTGGGTGGCTCATCACCCGCTAAACCCAATTGCCTTTGCACGGACTTAAACAATGTACATATAGCTTTCTGGGTTACAGCCGATTACAACGGCGATTGCCTGATAATGGGTAGTGATGTAACTTATGGGGTTAGATATTTTAAAGGTTTAGGACCAGCGCCGGTTCCTTGCGGTTATTTTCCCCCTAATTAATAAACTAATTTCGATAAAGGAGTAATTTATGTCGGCTCAAAAAGAATTCAATTCGCTTAATTTTAAATTTTACAAAACAATACAAATTTTCTTCCTCCTAATTTGCTTAATACAGGGAATGGTTTATGCTGATGGTTATGTTCTATCTACAGGCGTTCAGGATTCTTTATCAAAATATGTAGATTTCGTGAGAAAAACTATTATTGGTAGATACGGGCTACGTTTTGAACTAGACAAATCCGGGTATCCTATTTCAATAACGGGTAATTTATCGAATGGCTTAATAGAAAAAGACCCGGTAAAAGTTGTTTATGAATTCTTGGAAAAAAATAAGGACATTTATAAATTAGAAAACCCTTCAAAAGAACTTGTTTTAAACAGCTTAATAAATGATGGGGTTGTCGGGTCAACCGTTAAGTTGGCTTGGACCGTCAACGGGATCAAAGTAGGCGGAACCGGATTTAATGCTCAAATTTCAAATAGAAGCGGGATGTATGAAATCGAAGGCAGGATAAATACTGCGGCCCGCGGGATCAATACCACTCCTTCCATTAACGAAGATCAAGCCAAGTCTATCGCTATTCAAGATATGGAAAATGTCAAAGTAGATTGGCCCGAAAACGCCCAAGCCGAAATAAAGGATGCCTCTTTAATAATTGGCAGTTTTAAAGACGAACATAAACTGGTCTGGATATTAGGAGTTATTAAAGGTTATCAGGGTTATGAGTATTGGATTGACGCTCAAACAGGTAAAATAATTAAATCGGGACCAACAAGGATCTAAATTATAGACTAGCTGGGCGGGAAATCCTTCCCGCCCTTTTTATTTTCAGTTCCACACCTTTTTCAGAAATTTGTCCAAATAGCCGTCGCTGATATACAAATCCACCGCCGCTTTCGTGCTCTCCTGATTCATCCCCCAGATTGATACGATACTATCGCCGCCGTTTTCATTATATTGGATAAAAAACTGGTCGTCTTTGGAAACCTGTATCGGCAGCTTTTCGGCCATCCGCGCCGCCAACGCGTTCACTCCCGGTCCGCCGATACTGATAGTCGGGCAGATTTGGATAATCTTGTCGCTTTCGTATAGCGAATCGGAAATCACGATACATTTGCGAAACGGCAGGCTGCCGTATTCCGGCGATTTCTCTATCGCCTGTTTGAGATAATACGCCAGCGGCCGGTCTTTCTCCTCCGGACCGATATCCGAACCGACCACTATCAAAATCGTCTGGTTTACATCGAGCTGCTGCATTGCCTATCCAATCTCGTTTCGCCCTTATAGTTCCGCGCCAATTTAAATAATCGAATCGTTTTCCCCAAATAAAAAATCCGGGGGCATCATCGATGATTTCCCCGGATTTTTTAAGCTATTAATTCGGTTTAGCCGCGCGTCGGCATCCTGCGATACATGTTTTTCATCTGAATCGCCTCGCGGTCATCCGGGTGATGCGACAGCCACCAGTCAATCAACTGGCTCCCCTTATCCTGCTGATTATTCATCGTGTAAAGCTGAAGCAGGAAGCGGAAACTGATGTTGTTCGATGGATCAAGATCTAATGCCGTTTTATAGCATTTAATGGCCTCATCCTTGTTTTCGTTGGCGTAATGAACGATTCCCAGGAACTGATGATACAGGACTATTTCCGGCCAGGCTATGGTTGCCTCTTTGAGGTTGCGTACGCCGATATCGTAAGTGATTTTGACGCTGTCAGGTTTTGCCTGCGCCCCGTAAATACCTTTCAAGTCGATATAGCTCTGATAATAGTAGGGGAACTTGGCGATACAATCCCAGTAAACTATCTTGGCCTTGGATGTATCCCCGTGATCGGCGTAATACTTGGCCAACTCCATGAATCTTTCCGGATATGTCGTAGTTAAACCGACATTGTTTTCGTCTTTGTAAATATTCAA
This sequence comes from uncultured Ignavibacteria bacterium, assembly GCA_964614835.1. Classification (GTDB taxonomy): domain Bacteria; phylum Zixibacteria; class MSB-5A5; order UBA10806; family 4484-95; genus JAAYTW01. The sequence goes on from CAZTNJ010000051.1 coordinate 10,324, forward strand.
ATCGCTGATACCGCGATAACGATACAAGTTGTAAAGGAAATCTTCGGTGGTTTTGGAGTCCATGTTGTCAGCCGCTTTTTCCGATATCACCTGCAGGGCCATCCCTTTTCTGATTGTATAATCGCTCAAAGTCCAGCGATTGGAGGTGGGCACAGAAGTGGCAAAATAAATCGGGTATTTCCATTTGTTTGCCATCACGATATGTTCAATCATCTGGTCCTGAACCCGAACCACGTTGCCGGTTTTGGGATCCTGGAATGGTACCAGATAGCGGTTCATTTTTCGGATTGGATCGTAGAATTGTTTGATGGGGCGATAGATTGTAATCTGTCCCTGTTTATCGTAGGGAATCCAGTTGATCTGGTCATCATCAAGCTCGATTGGCACGCCCATTTGATGTTTCAACTGGTAGATATACCAATCGGTGTTCAATAAGGATAAATTTACGACTCTAACATCGCGCCGTACTTGTTCGACTTCCTGCAAATACCAGAGCGGGAACGTATCGTTATCGCCGTTGGTGAACAGGATGCCGTCTTTTTCGCAGGAATTCAGGATATTATAAGCATAGTCGGGCGGCATGAAATCGCCGGTGCGATCGTGGGTGCGCCAGTGATAACTCATAGTATCGATTGGCATAAGCAAAATAACCAGCGCTACCGCGCCCCAGATAGCCAATGCCGGTGTGTTGCCCAATTTGCTTTTAAGCCAGGTCAGGAACTTCGGTAAAAATGCCGCGAACCCCATCCCGATTATAATCGCGAACATCATAAAACCCGGCGTGAAAAAATAATCTCTATCGCGGACCTCTAATTGTTCGCCGCGGGTGCCATCCGAGAAATTAAGATACAGGATTAGCCCGAGCGTCCCAATCAGGAATATCGAAGCCAATAAAAATCCATTACGGAAACTTTTACGAAGCGGGATATAGAGGCCATACAATCCAAACAGAAACGGAATATAACGTAATATTCCCCAGTCGGCGCTGGAATATTGTTCGCGGAAATAGCCCCAAAATCCCATGTGCGGATAAGCGCCAAACTGATGTTTGAACATCGCCCGCCGTTTAAGCATGCGGGTGAACATCGACTCCTGGCCGTATTGCTTACGCGCCATGTAATCCTCGAACCGGCGGAGGTTGGATGGATTATTCTCATTGATTCGAGGACTCTGGGCCGCCCGTATCGGTATATACAGATGCGGCGAGAAACCGATTAGGGCCGCCGCCAAAACCGCCAGCGACAATCCCCAACTGGCTTTGGATTTCGCGGATCCCCTTAGCAATCCCCAAACGCAGATACCACCAAATAGGACAACCATCGCCATCCAGGTTGTCATCGGATAATCAGCGGTCGGAGGAATTATGAAATAAATCAGAAAATGCAACGGTAGAGCGAACGAAACCAGAATTCCCCAGGTTAACCAGAAACGCCAATCTTTGGCTTTTTCTCTATCGGCTATGGCGAAAAATAAAATCAAGGCGGGCATAATCATGAAGGTCGTCAGGTGAATTCCGATTGACAAAAAAGTCAGATAAGCGATAATCACCATCAGCATATCGTTGCCGCCGGCCTGGCGTTGTTCGGCCCATTTGATAGAAAGAAGCAGGATCGCCAAGAACAAGAACATCGCTAAACTGTAGACTTCGGTTTCCACCGAGTTGAACCAGAATGTCGAAGAAAACGCCATCAACAGACTTCCGGTTAATGCGCCAATATTAATACCAAGATGCGATAAGAAATCCTGGGGCTTGATAATCAAGCTGATAACCTTGACAATAAGCAAATAAGCCAACACAACAGTAGCCGCCGCCGCCAGCACCGATATAAAATTGGTGTTGACCGCCGGGGTATTAAATATCCCCAACAGCATAAAGAATTTGCCGACCAGGATAAATAGCGGCGTGCCGGGAGGGTGAGGTACGCCCAGGATATTCGAACAGGCGATAAATTCGCCACAATCCCAAAATGAAACTGTCGGTGCCATCGTTTTTAAGTACCCTATGAAGCTGACCAGGAACGCGATTACTCCCCCAAGATAGAATACGATTTTTTCTTTTGTGTATTTAGTTTGTTCGTCGCTCATAATCCTCCCGTTTCATAAAAAAATAAAATAACCATTTCGATGCGGCTTGTCAATCATTCATCTCGATTGAATGTCAATCGCCAAAAGCGACGACAAACCGGAATAATCTATTTATTGAATAATTATACCCTATAGATATTATTAAGTTTTAGGGCATCCGGATTGCCGAACAAAGTTATTTGATCAGGGATAACTTGGCTATAGATTGCAGGTTAGGGGCTTTTACGATTATAAAATATATTCCCGATGACTTATCTTTGGCGTCCCAGATTATGCGGTTAACTCCGGATGGGAATTCTCTATCCGCAATCTTTTCCACCAATCGCCCGGCGATATCATAAATCGCCAGCTTCACTGTCCCTGCCTGCGACAGCGTAAAGGATATATTGGTTTGCCCGTTGAATGGATTGGGATAGGCTCGGCATAAAGATACCGAATGAGGGATAGCCGGATTATCCTCGATACTTAAGGTCGAACGATTCTCGTAGAGTGTCAGTGAACCATTGTCGTTGGCGATAATATCGGCGTCGCCATCGCCATCGAAATCAGCCAGATCGTAATAGAGAAACTGAATACCGTTCAAGCTTGCGAAAATTGTTGAATCGTATTGAAAATAAGGCGCGGAAGCTGATCCGATATTTAAAAACCCCGCCAATTGTCCTTGCCCAATAATAGCTACCAAATCAATTAGGCTATCGCGGTTGAGGTAGGTTTCGCGTACGCAATCGGAAGACAGATTAAAGCCGCTGATAAGTTGATTGTCGATAACCCATCGAGTTGACCCGCCTGAATCCGTATTGGCAAAACAAACCAGTTGTCGGGCAACATAATCTTTCAAAATCATATCCGGCCGATTATCCGAATTAAGGTCGACAACTTCCGGATTGTAATATTGCCCCATAGCATTGATCGAATCAAAACGATGATAATCGATTGAGAAAGCAGAACTGGAATGATTATATAAAAATCCAATTCCTCCGCTCTTGCCAAATACGATATCCGAATAACCATCGTTGGTTAAATCTCCGGAAGACATATAAAATGTAGGCCATTGAGCAAAAACCCAGGGAAGCCAACCAATAGGCTGTAAATTTGGGATATTTTGATTGCCTATATTTTCAAAAGAGCAAAATGCTGCAAGGTTGTATTCCCATCCCCAGTATTGATAGCTTGAGCCGATATCATAATCACCATCATTATTTCGGTCGATTGCAGTTATACTGGCGCATGATTGCCAAAAAGGTCGGCCTAACCGTTGCCCGTTTTCATTGAATGCCGGAATTTGCGAACTTCCCACATTCTCGTGATAAAATAGCGGTGCGTTACTCCCCCCTTCGATAATATCCAAATCTCCATCCGAGTCAAAATCCTCGGCGCTAATATTTCTCATCATTCCGGCCGGGGAGCCTAAGCCAAGATATGGATCTATAAAAACCGGCAAAATATCCGTTCCATTATTTATATATATAACTATCGTACTACTCATAGCGTCGCAGACAGCCCAAGAATAAATGAGGTCATAATTGCCATCGTCATTGAAATCGGCAATCTCGAATCCTTCGCTGCCACACTGTTCAAATGGAAATCTGCTTGTTATGGTTGAATCAAATTCCCAACTCGGGTTTCCAGCAGTTCCATTATTTCGGAAAAAATTATACTGTCGCCAATCGGCCCCATAATTTCCCCGAAATATCAAATCATGGTCTCCATCAATATCCCAATCGACAAATTTTGGATAACAACATTCATAAGTCGAGAAATTGAAAAAACCGAATATCTCATTCCATTGTGGGCTTTGCGGCGTTCCGATGTTACGCCAGACACGAATACTATCAACCGGATAACCATTAAATTCCAAAAATCCGACTACCAATTCAACTTGGCCATCCAAATCAAAATCGCCGATTGCCGGGGTGGCACAATTGGCAAACTGTAGACTGCTAAAATAACTCGTATCTCTGCGCCAATACTGAACCGCCGGGAAACCGTCGTTGTAGTAAAGTTCGATTCGGCCGCTTTCGCCGATAACTAAATCCTTGTCGCCATCGCTGTCGATATCGAACAGGTATGGGGAATTGCTTCCGCGCGAATTTATCCCGGTCGGATTGAGCAAACTATCGTTGCGTACCCAAAGCCAGTTATCCTGGGCGAGGCAATCTGAAACAACCAGTAAAAATATCAGGCCTATTATAATCCCATACCAACATTTCATACAAACTCCCGCTATCTCTCCATCATAATATGAATACCTATCCATATAAGTCAACAAATTAACACTTTTAATGATTCCAAATATTTCTCCCACTTTGGTCAAAATCATATTATTTTAAGCCTGTGTTTGGAATTATGGTTGTTTGCAAATGGAGATGTTTCGATGAAAACCAGCAATAACTTTCTTTATTTGTTACTTATTATCGCATTAATGATAATTACAGTTATGTCGACCGTTGCCGCGCAAGGAATTCAATACCTCGGTTCGACTTTATGGGCCGGTATGAACGATATCGCCATCTCCGGCAATTACGCCTATTGCTCCTGTGTCTCCGGATTGGAAATCCTCGATCTGACCAATCCGGCCAATCCGACTTATCTCAACAAGCTCTATATCAAAGGGGGCGCAAATGGAATCAGGCTACAGGGCAATTACGCCTATCTGTCCGGCGGCCGCCCGGGGTTTCATATTGTCAACATCACCGATCCGCTTGACCTGACCGAAATCGGCGGCCATGATACTCCCGGCGGATGTAGCGGTCTCGATGTTTCCGGCAATTACCTGTATGTCGCCGATGGGTTCTACGATGGGCTATACGTTTACGATATCAGCAATCCGGCCAGCCCGGTTCAAGTAGGCCATCGCGATACACCGGGACAAGCCTCGCGCGTGTTCGTTTCCGG
>CAZTNJ010000051.1:15313-17323 GCA_964614835.1 uncultured Ignavibacteria bacterium
CTATGCCTATATTTCCGATTGGGACTGGGGCGTACAAATTTATAACATAGCCAATCCCTCATCACCCGAATCGGTGGCGACGTATAACACCTCCGGAAGCGTTTACGATATATTCGTTCGCGGTAATTATGCCTATGTTGCGGATCGCGACGCCGGTCTGAAAATCCTCAATATCGCCAATCCCGCGGCGCCCGAATCTATCGGTACCTGCGACACCCCTAATACGGCGCATCGTGTAAAATTACTGGGAGATTACGCCTATGTCGCTGATGGTTGTTCTTTGCAGATAATCAATATTGCCAATCCGCAGGCGCTATTGCGGGCAGGAGCCGTTGGCCGCTACGAAAACAACCGGTTCGTGTTTCCGTACGGCGACTATACATATCTTGGCGAAGCGCAGCATGGGCTTTTTGTAGTTAATACGGCCAATCCCGCCAGCCCATCGATAGTTGGCCTGTTCGACACCTATTACCAGCTCAAGCAAGTTGCTATCGATGGCGACTATGCCTATGTCGCCGATAACTACTCGAAACTGCATGTGGCCAATATCGCCGACCCGAATAATCCTCAACCTATCGCAACGCTACCTGTCCCCGGACAGCCGCGCGATATCGCTATCCGCAACGGCTATGCTTATATCGCCGCCACCGATTCGTTTTTGCAAATTGTCGATATCCACAATCCGGCCAGTCCTTCGATAGTAGGTAATCGCAATACCCGCGGCATGGCTTTGGGATTGTTTATCCGCGATAATTATCTCTATGTGGCCGCCAACGATTCCGGCCTGACCATACTCGATATCACCAACCCGACCAATCCGATACAAGTCGGCGCGCTGGACACATCGGGGTATGGCTATGACGTTTTCGTAACCGGCAACTATGCTTATCTGGCCAACTGGTGGGACATGAAAATTATCGATATCGCCAATCCCGCATCGCCGCAGTTGGTGGGTTCATATGATACGGTGCATTACGCTGCCGGTATCTATGTCAGCGGCAATTATGCGTACGTAGCCGATTACCAGAGTTTGAAAATCGTTAATATCAGCAATCCTGCCGCGCCATCATTGACCGGATTTTACGATGCCTACACGGGTTCTTTGGGATATGTTGTCGTGCAGGGGAATCGCGCCTATGTTACCGATGGCTCCGAAGGGTTTATCAGCTTAAATATCAGCAATCCGGCCGCGCCGCAGGTGGAAGCGGTGTTCAATTCGCCGGGGTTGTCGAACGGTTTTATCGTAAAAGACAGCAAAGTTTATCTGGCCGATTACTATTCGCTGACAATATTGCAGCTTCCCTGGAGCGATATCGACAACTCGCCGCAAGTACCCCAACGATTCGAGCTATCGCAAAATTACCCTAACCCATTCAACGCCCGGACAACTATCGCGTATTCGCTTCCGCAGGAATCACCTGTCATGATTGATATATTCGATATTTTAGGAAGGAAAATCGATAGTATTTACGAAGGGGTCAAACCGGCTGGCGTTTATCGAACAATCTGGGATGCCAATTCATTCGTTTCTGGAATCTATTTCTATCGCCTTAAAACAAATTCAAATAGCGATACTAAAAGTTGCCTTTTGTTAAAATAGAAACCTGCTCCACGGCGGGGTTGGCATATAAAAATACCCAGTGCGAGATTATTTTTTGATGGGCGTTGTGTTTAATCGTTTCTTCAAGATTTCCCGGAGTTGCCGCGTGCCCGGAAAATTACCGTGAATTTACGCCTGTTTTCGGGGTTCTTCGACCCGGCGGAACAAGGTAAAAAATATGATGCCAAGCAGCCGATTTATCGGATTCCGTTTTTTATCAGAACATCCTTAATAAAACAGGTATTTATCATTAAGTTGTGGCCGATTTAGGATATTATCCCTTTTGCGCGGTCGGGAACCCTTTCCTGACCACCGATTGGCGCCGGGAAGGGTTTCCCGTCGCCGCAATCGGTTGTATTTTAAGGCGGCTGTCTGAGGTGCTATCATTTTGACATTGAACCAACATTTTA
>CAZTNJ010000052.1:0-17310 GCA_964614835.1 uncultured Ignavibacteria bacterium
AATTTTAAAAATTTTTTGGGAAATTTTTTTTTTTTATCAAACACAAAACGCTTTTTTTGGGGTTTTTGGTTTGTTTTGGCGGCCGGGATATCCCGCCGTCGTCATTAATCAAAGCTTATCAGCAGACCAAGGGTAAGGTGATACTCGATGAGTTCGTCGATGTCAACTGGGATCTGGTCGGGGTAAGGAGGTAGTCATGGCAGATACAACAAAACCCAGAAAAGAAAAAGCGGCAGTTGAAGAATCGCTATTCACCAGCGGCCATCGCGCTTGCGCCGGATGCGGCGAGGCATTGGGCGCGAAATTGGTGATGGACGCCGCCGGTCCCGATACAATCGTGGCCACCAGCACCGGCTGTTTGGAAGTGTTCTCCACACCGTATCCCGAATCAGCCTGGCGCATGCCCTGGATTCACTCGCTGTTTGAAAATTCATCAGCGGTAGCTTCGGGTATTGAAGCCGCTTTGAAGGCACTTGGACGTAAAGGCAACACTAAGATTATCGCGCAGGGCGGCGATGGCGGCACGGCCGATATCGGTATCGGCTGTCTTTCCGGCATGCTCGAACGCGGTCACGAAATCCTCTATGTCTGCTACGATAACGAAGCTTATATGAACACTGGCGTGCAGCGTTCCGGTTTAACGCCGTTTGACGCGCACACTACGACTTCGCCATCAGGCAAGGTATCTTTCGGCAATCAGCGTCCCAAGAAGACCCTGCTGGATATCGCGGCGGCGCACAATATCCCATACGCGGCGACAGCTTCGGTGGCTTATACGGTCGACTTGCAGCGCAAGGTGAAAAAGGCGCTGGCCATACCCGGCCCGACTTTCCTTCACGTACATGTACCCTGCCCACTGGGATGGGGTTACAAGTCAGAATTGACGTTGGAAATCGGCCGGATCGCGGTGGAAACCGGACTTTACCCGCTGGTTGAAATGGAATGGGGTAAAGTGACGAAAGTCCGCAAGATAACCAAAGACAAAAAGCCGGTTGAGGAATATCTGAAACCGCAAAGCCGTTTCCGTCATCTGTTTGCCAGCGAGGATGGCAAGAAAGAAATCGCCAAGATTCAGGCGATTGCCGATGCCAATATCGCCAAATACGGCTTAGTGTAGAATATTACTCGGTGCTTCGGGAAGTATGATTCCCGAAGCCATAGCTAAGAGGGCGATTCGCAAGAGTCGCCTTTTTAATTTCATGAGATATGCATTGGTTTATTACTGAATAGGGATTGCGGTTGGATCGTCTTGCATCATGTATTTTTCGAAAAATAGTTTATACTTCTTCAATTCTTCATCCGCCCATTTCCATTCATACTGATGTTCGAAAGTGCTGAATATGCAACTCAAGGTGTCTGTATCATACATCATTTCGAGGAATTCATAAGGGATGGCAAACGTATAACCCAGATATCTTTTATTATGTATCGTTTTATCATAATTGCACCTGTCTGATATATTCAAACCGATTTTGAAATTGTTTTCGGTTTTGATTTCAAATAAATATAAGGGCTGACCGCCAATCTCTAATAGCCGTACAAAATTGAGCGTATCCGGATTGTATGGTGCTATGATATCAGTCTTTATCGGCGCGCCGAAATTTAGATTTAACCTGAACCCCGGAGTATCGCCTTTAGGGAAATTATGGGTCAATCGAAGATTCCAATAGGATATGATTCCGCTCGTCACAAACGATGGGTTCGGTCCACTAAAAGTCGCGCAGCCGCAACCTAATAAACCCAATATAACCAGCAAGTATTTAACCATAATCAAAGGTTACTTCCAATATGCCATAGGGTCAAGTATTATCTAAAATTTGGCGAGTGAATATCCGTGATAATAATTATGGTTTCAAATAATTCGATTGCAAAATAATCAATAATCTTTTTATTACATCACCAGTATGGCTGCCTTACCCCTAAGCTCGGAAAGCAGAGCGGCTTCAAGTTGAGCTGGCTAAGTCTGATTGCTATCGCAGTGGCTTTGGCCATGGACGCGTTCGCGGTCGCTATTGTCAGCGGATTGACGCTAAATCGGCTGACAGGCAGGCATATTTTCCGCCTATCATTTCATTTTGGCCTGTTTCAATTCCTCATGCCGATTATTGGCTGGCTGGCCGGAATCGCGATCGCGAAGTACATGGCTGCCTACGATCATTGGATTGCTTTCGCGTTGCTGCTTATTGTCGGCGGTAAAATGATATACGAATCGTTTCAATCCGATACAACCAAACGAACCGACTGCGATCCCACAACCGGATGGAGTCTGGTATTACTTTCGGTTGCCACAAGTATAGACGCGTTGGCCGTGGGATTATCTCTGGCAATGCTTGGCTCCAGTATCATATTTCAGGCCATAGTGATAGGAATTGTGGCCGCCTTGTTTACAATCGCAGGGATGTTGCTGGGCCGTCGTATTGGCGCTTTATGGGGAAAAAGAGTTGAAGTATTTGGCGGTGTAATTCTATGCGCTATCGGCCTGAAAATTGTAATTGAACATACTCTTGGTTAAGACGTAAGCGACATATCGTTATTTAACTTACCTGGTTGTATATTGATTTCGACTATCAAATCAATGTCAGGCCGTATGCAGCGCGGAAGTAATCTTAGCCGAATCCAATGCTTTCCTTACTGCCGAAGCCAGAGCTTTCATATTTAGCGGCTTTTTCACAAATGCGCTCGCGCCCATCGCCCGAGCTTCTCGAATCCTGCCGGTTTCAGAAAACCCCGAGACGATAATCGCTTTCTGTTTTGGATTAATTTGTAAAACCCGTTTAAAGGTTTCCGCGCCATCGATGCCGCCCGGCATAACCATATCTAATATCAGTAAATTATGGGGATTATCTTTAAGTATTTCCAGCGCTTGTTCGCCGCTTTCGCAGGTTGATACTTTATAGCCTAATCGGCCAAGTAAATTACACAGCACATTTCGTTGCATATCATCATCATCCACAACCATTATAGATTCATCGCCGCCCACGATATCTGCGTCAATCGCGTCGGGGACAGCCTGATGAGTAATCGGAAAATACAAATAAAATGCCGAGCCCTGGCCAAAACACGATTTTAAATCGATATAGCCGCCATGATCTTTCATGACCGCATCTACCACGCTTAAACCTAATCCTGATCCGCGGATTTTGTCCGTGGTTTTGGTCGTGAAAAACGGATCAAATATCTTTTGGATATTTTCCGGTGGAATCCCGGTTCCGGTATCAGTAATTGTCAGCTTGACGAATTCCCCCTTTAATACGCGCCCGTAGCCTATTATGGTTTTATCGATATAAACATTTTCGGATTTTATAACGATTTTACCGGAACTGCCAACCGCGTCCCGGGCGTTGGTTAACACATTCATGATAGCGCGATAAACTTGAGCGCTTCCCCCTTTAATATTCATCAGATCCGCGGCCAAATCCAATTCGATAATCAGTGATTCAGGTAGTTTTCCGATATCCTTTACGGCCTGACTAATAAGGGGATTAAGATTAAACACATCCTGATTATAGTGACCTCTGCGGCTTAATGTCAGAAGTTGTTGATTAAGGTCAGCGATTTTGTTTGAGGCTTTTTCCATGTCATATAGAAAAGAAAGAGCCGGATGATTTTCGGGAAGCATATCTCGGATAAGTTCCGGATATGCCACCAGTGGCCCAAGGAGATTATTGAAGTCATGGGCGACCTGTCCGGCAATTTTGCCTGCTGTCTCAAGCCTTTGAGCCCGCGATTCCAGTTCCTGTAGCCGTTTTGTTTCGGTCACATCGCGGATTATTGCCTGCGCGCCATAAATGGCGTCATTTTTAAATATCGGTACGGCGTTTATTTCGATGTTGGACCAAGAACCGTCGGCTTTGCGAAAATGCAGACATCTGTTTTCAATATATTTCCCCAGTGAAACCTGATTAAAAAGCCTGGCCATTTCCGATAATTCAGATTCTTTGACGAATATATGGGCGTTCTTTCCAAGTAATTGATCCGGCTTATAACCGAAAATCCGCTCTACGGAAGGAGAAATATATGTCAATGTGCCATCGGTTGTAACCGTTACAATAACATCAAAAGCCCTTTCGGCAATTCGTCTGAATTTTTCTTCGCTTTCCTTTAAGGCTGTTTCGGCCATCTTCCGCTCGGTTATATCTCTGACTATTGCCTGAAGCGCGGTTTTACCAAGCGAAGGAATATGATTCAGCGATACTTCCGCGTAGAACGGAGTTCTATCTATCCGGCAATGCAGCCATTCGAAAATTTGAGGGGTGCCATTCAGAGCGGCTTGCATCTTCTCCAGAGCCTTATCGACCGAACTATTTCCATCGGGTTGAAATTCGGGGCTAAAATGGCTGGGGGGTTTACCTATTATCTGCTCTTTAGTGCATCCATACATTTTAAGAGTCCGGCTATTGCACTCGATAAAGGTATAATCCTTCATGATAAAAATAGCATCGTTAGCGTTTTCGAAAAGAGTTTGATATAACTCTGACGATTTCGATATTTCGGCCCGGTGAAGATTTTCCTTTAAGCGGGTAAATTCAGTAATGTCTTCCATAGTTATTATCACCGGTAATTCTTTTTCTAATTCCAGGCGGGCAGTGGTTGCCTTCAATATTATTCCCTGAACAGACCCTGGGCATAGTATGTCCGATTTTATGTCGGTGATATTATGGCGGGTCCCGGATGACGCGGTATCCCAAAACCCTTGAATAAGCTCACAGCTTTTGCACAAACGCTCCGGCTTGCATATACCGAGTTTTGAGTGCGTTGAAACGCATCTTATTAAATCGCCGATATGCAATTTAGGAATGTGTGGATCGGTTATCCCCAGCAGGTTTCGAGCCAGATTATTTAGACGTATTAAATTCCCTCGGGAATCAAACAACATTAAGATAGTCGGGCTATTATCGAATATCGCGGTTATTTGCGCTCTATTGAATATCGATTGGGAAATAACCATGATCTATTATCCGCATACGCCCAGTAATTTGCCTAAAGAAATACTGAAACTCACTATGATATAATTTATATCGACAGGTAATAATTAAAGATAATTAACGGAAGTTATTAAGTGATTATGTCAAGGATGTTACAAAATGATACAACGCCCAACTCGTAAGACGCCGTTGCGTTTTTAAGAATATCGCCAAATAATGGTTAAGAATAAATCTTTTTGTTTGAGATAGCGGAATAATGATATCATTATTTTATTAAGATCATCGACTTTAAATAATGCATATCTCCGAAAATAGCCCGGTAATAGTATATTCCCGAACTTCTTGGGCCAGCGTCCCATATCGCTAGATTTTCGCCCGGGGGCCGGATCCCTTCGACGAGCGTTTCTATTTTACGGCCAAGAATATCGAATATCTCAATGGTCACCGAAGATTGTCGGGGGAGATCATATTGAATCATAGTGCTGGCGTTGAATGGATTTGGATAATTCTGCGCAAGCACGAATCCGGACGGAATGGGTTCCTCATTAATGGCGCTGGGGTACAACTCCACGAATTTTATCGTATCATTATAGAAATCAGGCACACAGAGCCGATTAGAGAGTTTGTTGATATAGATATCCGCCGGGCCATTATAGCCATCCGAAACCAGTTCTGGATCGTTTTGATATGTTGTATCATATCGATAAACCGCGTTGGTCTGCCAGGTAGAAAAATATAGACGCCCCTCGTTATCAAACGCCAGCCCATCGACGCCGGTGTAATATGTGTAGACCAATACTGATACGGTCGTATCCGTTAGCGATATAGCTTTAATCGGGTAGCTTAAACTGCCCTGACAAGCGGTTAAAAGCCGGTTATGGCGAGCGTCAAATACGATTCCATTGGGATAGCTTAATCCCGTACCCACGAAAAGCGACACCGAATAATCGGACATCTTAATTTTGTATATTTTGCTATCGTAAAAATCAGTAACATATAGATTGCCCGACGTGTCACTGGTGATATCGTTCATAAGCCCTGTGCCGGGTATAGGTATTTCCGCTACTATCTGGCCGGTGCCGGCATTCAAACCATATACCCCGACATATGGATCGAGATTGGCGGCGACATAGAGTATGTTTCCATATTTATATAATCCGGCCAGCCGCGGGAATCCGGAATGAAATACGCTTTGCTGCCCCGATTCGTTAATCTGGATAATGTTGCCGTCGCCCCAATTAGACACAAAATACAGATTGCTATGGAAATCATATTCGATACTTTCGGGATTACTTAATAGATTTTGGGCAAATCCCGAAGCGACAATCCTGCATACAATCGCCGAAATCACTATAATAAAAATACTATTCTTCATGGATCACTCCATTTAACAAATTAAATCATACTACTTTAAATACGCAAAATCAGAAAAATGTATTCAAATATTTACGATAAGTGAATATCCCATTATTATCTTGATTCACCGAAGCCACCAATCTATTATATCTGGGAATGAAATCGCTCTGGCTGAAAAACGAAAAAGCGTTTATTCGCTTTATAGATACCGAACTTAAAGCGCCGCCTATTGTTTTTCTTCATGGGCTGGGGACTTCCTCGATAGCCGATTTTTCCGAAACCATAGCTGACAGGCGTTTTGGGGCTTATCGGTGCCTGTTGGTTGATTTTCTCGGATTTGGATTCAGCGACAGGCCGCCTACATTTGAATTTAGCCTTTACAATCACGCGGATACAATCGCGGGCCTGTTGGATAATCTACAGCTTAAAAGTAGTACATTAATCGGTCACAGCATGGGGGGAACAGTAGCGATGGCGCTGGCGCAATGCAGACCCGATTTGGTATCGAAATTGATTGTAGCAGAACCTAATCTCGATCCGGGAGTGGGAAGTATCAGTAAAGTGATTGCCTCACAGAGCGAGGACGATTTTATTGAGACTGGATTCGAAAAAATCGTGATGGCTTTACGACTTGGCGCCCATCAAAACCTTGCCGATTCAATATATCTGGCGACATTTTCCCAGTCTAACCCGGTGGCTCTTCATCGAAGCGCGATAGGTTTGTTGAAAGGAACTAAACCGCCACAGCGCGACTTGCTCGCAGGCCTTAATATTCCGAAAGCTTATATCACAGGCGAACAAAATATAAATGAAATCCCCTTTGAACAATTATATCAACTTGGTTTTGCCACGTATGTCGTGCCTAAATCGGGGCATGCCATGATGCATGAAAACCCCGAAGGATTCAGGGCGATTATATTGCAGGCTCTTGGCGCATGATATAATCTTACTTATCAGTTTCCACCGGCGGGAAGAAGTGACAATAGCTTAAACTCGCCGTAGATTTAAAATATGCCACCATCCGGGTCACATCCGAACCGCGAAAAGGAGCTGATATTTGACTAAATAATTGCAATAAAATCCTTTTTTGTCATGATATTTCTGATTTTTACCAGCTGTACAATTTGACCGGAAAATGGGCCAATTCTTCTCCTTGACTTATAGCCCGTATCGTATTAAATCTAACCTATGCAAAAAATAATCGGCGTAATCGGCGGCTCCTTTGTCGAAAAAAAATACCTGGATTTGGCGTTTGATGTCGGACGGTTGCTTTCTCAAAAAGATATCATCATCGTTTGCGGCGGGCTCGGTGGCGTAATGGAAGCTGTCTGCAAAGGCGCTTCCGAAAATGATGGCCTTACCGTGGGACTGCTTCCGGCCAGCGATATCAAAATGGCCAACCCGTATGTGAAAATTCCGTTGGCTACCGGTATAGGCTCGGCTCGCAATAAGATAATCGTGGAAAGCTCGCAAGCGCTGATCGCGATTGCCGGAGCTTATGGAACGCTATCCGAAATCGCCCTGGCGCTCGATGCCGGCAAGAAAGTAATCGGTCTCGATACCTGGGATATTCCCGGCGTGATAAAGGCTAATTCCGTCGAGGAAGCGGTCAAGTTGGCATTAGAGGGGTTATAATGTCGGAATATGCTCGCTTGCATGGATGGGTTTCCGGAATCGTGCAGGGGGTAGGATTTCGCTATTTTACTCAACGCAAAGCGGATAGCTACGGCTTGACTGGCTGGGTGCGCAACCTTCCGGATGACCGAGTTGAGTTTATCGCCGAAGGACCAAAAGGAGTTCTTCAAGATTTTTTGAAAGAAATAAATATCGGCCCGATGGCTGGCCATGTCGATAAAGTTGAAGTAGTCTGGGATAATTATAAAGGTGAATTCAACCAATTCAGGATAGGATTATGAACTCCGAAGAGCTAAAAAGCAAAATCAGAAACGTGCCGGATTTCCCTCAAAAAGGGATAATGTTCCGCGATATCACGACCCTCGTCAAAGACCCCGAAGCATTCCGCCATGTGATAGATCACCTTTATGAACGATATAAAGGGAAAAAGCTTGATGCCATCGTCGGTATAGAATCGCGCGGATTTATTTTCTGCGGCGCTCTGGCCGACCGCCTGAAAGCGGCGTTCGTGCCGGCCCGCAAACCGGGAAAACTCCCCGCCGATACTATCTCCGAATCGTATGATTTGGAATATGGCAAGGCCACTCTGGAGATGCACAAGGATGCTATCAAGCCCGGCATGAAAGTGCTGGTCGTGGATGACCTTCTGGCCACCGGCGGTACTATCGAGGCCGCCTGCAAATTGGTGGAGCGATTGGGGGGAGAGGTTGTCGAGGTTTGGGTGCTGATTGAATTGTCGTTCTTGAATGGCCGGAAAAAGATTGCCAAGTATCCGTGCTATTCGATGATTAATTACGACAGCGAATGAATAGCATGATCTTTATCGACCACAAGGCGGCAATAGCAATTGTCGCCTTTTATATTTTGCTATCCATAAATTATAAAAATCTCGAAACATAGCAACCTGCCGATTAGTACGTTACATTCTAAAATCAATCAAATTATCCTGCTCATAAAATCCCCATTTTAGCCGATTCTATTTATAGATGTATTATTGTGTTGCGAGGTTAATCGATGCAATTCGCGTTAAAACTTAGTCTGTTCTTAACCAGTCTGACCGGCGGCCTGGCAGCTTTCTGTATAGTATTCGATAGGTCGCTAAAGCAAACTCGCAGCGATGATCAATTCTCGCAAGAAATCACCGAACTATTTTATCTCGGCTTTCTGAAAGTATTCACTTTAAGCCTATTCGCGGCTCTAATCGTCCTGCCGATATCATCGGGTGTTATCGCGATTAAATCGTTACGGAATTGGGTTGAACTGGCCGATGATTTATCCATGATTTACTTCGGTATTTCATCCTGGTTCGCGCTTACCGGTGCTTACACCATTTTTGCAGTTTTGCGAAATGCCAAAACCGGACAGGAGAATCATATCAGCATAATGCCCGGCGATGCCCCCGAACTCTTTGCCCTAAACGATGAATTGGCTCGCCAATTCGGGATCAAACCGATAAAGTTGATTCATCTGGTACCCGATTCGCGCGTCCGCATAAATCAAGAAATCAACCGGCTCGATGATATCTATTATGGCGGCAAAAAATATTGGGAAATCGGACTGGCGGCGCTGCAATTTCTATCAGTCGTTGATTTGAAAATCCTGATGGCCGCCGAATATGCCCGCCTTAGCTCCAATCGTCCGAAATCCGTTTTGTTCGCGGTTCGCCTTCGTGGCCGCTTCGAAAAGATGACTGCTAATCTCGAACAGGCCGGATTTTTCGCGCTACTCAACCCCGCCGGATGGCTTATCGCGCTAGCAAATTACGCGATACCTAATATCACCGCCAACGCTATCGAACTCGAAGAGTCTCAATCACGCGAAGACGTCATCCGTTTGTATGGCGAATCGGCTTTCTATCAAGCAATTGCCCGTAACGATATCGAATCGACCGTTTATCGAGATATGATTGAGGCTTCCAAAGTGCGCCGTGGATTTGGCACGCCGGCATTAACAAATATCTACCAGTACATCCGAACCGATCGCCGTTATGCGGCGTTGTCTCGTTTGGCCGCCGAAAACGTAGTCAAGTCCGGTAAGCACAAGAGCGGGCGGCAATCTCTGATGCTCAAACGGTCGCCGGAAATCGCCTATCTTGAACCGCTGATAGAAAGCCCCGCCTCGAATTTCCTGGTTAATCGGGAGATAACCGAACGCCGCATGATGGATTTGATTAATCACGGGCTGTGATTAAATACCGCGTTTTATAATAGCTATCGGTTAATCTGATAGCCCCCAAACTTTGCCCTTGCCGAAATCCCTTTATTTTGTATATTCCGGTAAAATTGGAGGTTACTTAATGCTTGATACATCGGATTTTCGCAAAGGAATGAGGCTTAAAGTCGAAGGAGATATTTACTATATCGTCGATTTCCAGCACGCCCGTACCGCTCAACGCCGGGCTAATGTCTGGACTAAGCTTAAAAGTATTCGCACCGGCGCGATTTTAGAACGCACATTTTCGGCAGGAGAGCAGTTCGAAGAGCCGGATTTTGTCCAGAAAAATATGCAATATCTTTACAACGACGGCGATGGTTTCCATTTCATGGATTCCCAAACTTACGAGCAAATTCAGCTGACGCCCGAACAAATCGGCGATTACAGGTGGTACCTTCAGGAAAACCTGGAGTACCAGGTTTTATTCTTCGAGGGAGTCCCAATATCCCTGGAAATGCCGACGGCCGTTGTCTTAAAAGTTATTGAATCAGAACCTGGAGTTAAAGGCGATTCTGTTTCCAATCTCACCAAGCAGGCCAAAGTTGAAACCGGCTTGACCGTTCGTGTGCCTTTGTTTATTAAAGAAGGCGACAAGATTAAAATCGATACTACTGACGGCAAATATTTAGAGCGAGTTTAACTTAGCGGTGCATGACGATTTAATCGCGGGGGGACTAATCGGCACCGATGAAGCCGGTAAAGGGGATTATTTCGGGCCTTTGGTCTGCGCCGCCTGCTATGTTGATTCAAATAATACGGAAAAACTGATAGGGGCAAGTGTCCGAGATTCCAAAAAAATCTCCGACAATCGAGTCTGTGAGTTAGCCGAATTCATTAAAGCCTCCTGCCCCCACGATATCATAGTCATCCTTCCCGAAAAATATAACCAGCTGTACCCCAAATTTCGGAACCTGAATCGACTTTTGGCCTGGGCGCACGCCAAGGCTATCGAAAATCTCCTTGAAAAGGTTGACTGCCAGAATGTCCTTACCGACCAATTCGGCGATGAAAGCCTGGTGCGGCGGGCGCTTCAGGAAAAAGGACGACAAATCAACCTAATTCAGCAAACCAAAGCTGAACAAAACCTGGCCGTGGCGGCCGCTTCGATTTTGGCTCGAGCCGAATTTTTAAATCGCCTGTCATCGCTGTCGAAAAGTTTTGGAGTGAATTTGTATCCCGGCGCCGGCGCGCCAACGGACCAATCGATCAGAGAATTTATTCGGAAAAACGGTAAAGATAAATTAAACCAGGTGGGTAAACTTCATTTCAAGAATACCCAGAAAGTTGGCCTATGACATTTTCAAATGCTCGAAAAAGGCTTGAATCACTAATGGCTGATAATATTCATGGAGCCAGCCACATTTGTCGCGTTTTGATGGATATATTTATTAGTGCGTCGAATGAACTACGAAAATCGGAGTATCGTAAATTGGTAGGTTTGATGAATGGCTGGGAACCGCCGATGGGTACCGTTCTGAGGGTGAGAGCGGAAATAGAAGAATCTGTTGATGAACCGGGCATTAATATTATGGCCGATTTAATAACTATTCAATGCAATTTGGAACAGGCAATGACCTTTACAGCCGAAAAGGCCGCTACAGAAATAATAAAATATGAAAGTATCGTGACTATCTCCAATTCCGGTACTATCGCCGAAAGTATCAAATGCGCGGGAAATCTTGGCTGGAAAGGCACGCTTTATATCGGCGAATCAAGACCTGCGTTGGAAGGCCGAAATCTGGTTGAGTCGCTGACGAAATCGCATCGCGGCTATAAAATCATATTTGGCAGCGATAACGAAATAATGTCGCGCGTTCCGACTGCCGGAGCCGTGTTTGTCGGCGCCGATTTGGTGTCCGATTCATATTTTGTTAACAAAACCGGAACCGCGGTGATGGCTGCCCTGATATCCGATTTCCGCAAGATGTTTGTCGTCGCTGATCTTTACAAATATCATAAAATTCCAATTAAGTATATAAAGGCTGAAAATCATCCGGCCCGCGAACTATGGCCAAAACACCCCCAGAAAATCGATATCGTCAACCGCTACTTTGAAACTGTTGAATTTCGACCGAATATGGTTTTTATCAATGAAGAGGGAAGCTGGGATCGAGACGCCGTAAAAATATATCTTGAAAACTCGGACGAACTTTAATAGTTTGTTTTGGGAGGTTTGCATGAAAAAGCAGTTTGGGGTATTTATTGGCGCGATTCTTTTTATTGTTTCTTGTACAAGCGGAAACTCGAATAATAGGGGACATCTACAAGTGTTACTTCAAGATGCATCGGCGCCCTTTGACTCTATCCTGATAAACATCCAAAAATTAGAAATCCGTCCCAATCTCCAGTATAACGATTCAACCAGCGGCTGGTTAGTCCTTTTCGATGTACCCACCACTTACGATATGGTTAAGCTTCGCAATGGGGTTCGAACTCAACTTTGTAACAGCGAAATTATCGGCAGAACCTACAAAACAATCCGATTGCATTTGGGCGTCTGCCTGGCAGTCCGAAATGATACGCTGTATAATCTGGAATTTCCGGATGAATCTTATCGAACGATAACTATCGAAAGCCTGGTTAAAGTTGTCAATGGCCGCACCACCCGCGCTCTTATCGATATAGACCTGTATAATTCGATAACTTACAACACAGATAGTTCGCGATTCTACTTTGAGCCATCATTTACTTTCTATGATATCGATTCTACCGGCGGACTGCAGGGGTATATTACTCCCAAGGCGGATATTTACTTGACCCAGGGAACCGACACGCTGGGAATGACCACAACGGAGACTTACAATTATTTCGGATTTTTCGGACTACTTGATGGCTACTATTCCATTTACATATTTCCGCGCGATACGGTTAATTATAACAATTGGCTGGTCGAAGATATCCCTGTTCATCCCGACACGGCGTTCGATGTAGGTGAAATAGAATTGCCGCCCCGTTAGCAGGAGGGACTATTGCGGCGTCGACAGTTTTTACAGATCACCGCGGCGGGGGCAGGTTTGATGTTGTGTCCGGGTTTCTCAACGGCAGACAATAAGAAATCGCCCGTCGACCCGAGTAAACAATCAAAAGAGTATTTTGTTAAACCTGCCCGATTTTATCAGAAGCTCGGCGGTGGCGTAATTGAATGCCATCTTTGTCCCCGCGAATGCCGGGTCGAAAAAGGCGAACGAGGCTATTGCGGAGTCCGTGAAAATAGAGATGGCGAATATTTTACTTTGGTGCATTCGCGCGTTTGCGCTGCAAATGTCGATCCAATCGAGAAAAAGCCTTTTTTTCACTATTTACCAGGTTCGACGGCTTTTTCGATCGCCACAGCGGGGTGCAATATAAATTGTAAGTTTTGTCAAAACTGGAATATATCGCAGGCAAAACCCGAAGAACTCAATAATATTAAACTGACTCCTGACGAATGCGTCAGCTTTGCAAAAAACAATAATTGTAAATCGATTGCTTATACTTATTCGGAGCCGACTGTGTTTTATGAATATATGAGCGATTGCGCCAATGCCGGGAAAGCTGCCGGCGTGCGTTCAGTGGTCGTCTCAAATGGATATATTCAGAAAGAGCCTATTGAAGCGTTATTGCCATTAGTAGACGCATACAAGATCGATCTTAAGGCAATTACCCAGCAATATTACAATGATATTTGTGGAGGGGAGTTGAATCGGATTCTGGATACTCTGCTTACAATTAAATCCGATGGCAAGTGGCTTGAAATTGTATATCTGATGGTGCCAAGCCTGAATGATAGTAAAGATGATTTAACCAAACTTGCCGATTGGATTATGACAAACCTTGGTTCGGATGTACCGATCCATTTCACCCGTTTTCATCCTGAATATTTGCTGAAAAATCTTCCGATGACACCGTTAGAATCGCTTGAGCGAGCCTTTAATATCTGTCGCGAAAAAGGGATTAATTATGTATATATCGGTAATGTATACGGGCATCAAGGCGAAAGCACCTATTGCCATAATTGCAATAATATATTGATCAAAAGACAAGGTTTACAGGTTGTCAAGAACGTATTGGATAAAGGTAAATGTCCTTATTGCCAAAGCCTGATCCCCGGAATCTGGAACTGATTTTCGGTTCTTTTAATCTGGGATTTATCGGCCTATCGCTTCAGGTGGTTTTTGCCCGATTGGCGGTCGGTTTTGCCGGCGGTAATGAGGTTTACCTTAGCATATTTTTCTTTTTCTGGCTGATGCTTACCGGAGCGGGGGCGTTTATAATCAAAAAAATCAATCCGCGCCGCTTGTTTCTTTTACTGTCCTTTATGATTCCAATTTCCGCTACGATATTTTTCGTATCGCCGCGCTTATTCGGGATACTGGGACAAGAACTTGTGCCGCCACATATATATGTGATAACAGTAATTATCGCGCTTTTCCCGATATGTTTTATCAACGGCGCCCTTTTTTCATCGGTGGCTTTCCAGGGAAAAGGGGAAGGGTTATCGAGCCGCACTTACTGGGGAGAGGCAGTTGGCGCTTTGGGAGGCGGAATAATCACGACGTTGTTTTATATTACCGGCGGCCGGGATTTTACGCTGTTAATATTGGTAATAACAGTATGCCTGGCAGCAACTATCAAAATACGGCTTATAAAATATCTGATATTCTCGGTAGGTTTAATCGGGTTTTTCGCCGGCGCCGGTGATCAACTTGAAAATGAATTATTACGGATTCACTATCAACCTTATCAGTATGCTAAATCCGTCTCCGGACGATTGATACGTTATGATTGCGTAAAATCCGGCGAAATAACGACACTCTATTCGGGCGGAATCAAAGTGGCCGATTTTCCCGATGATGTGGCTGGGCAGGAATTATTCTACTGGCTTTATTTAGCCAAACCGGAGATGAAAGATGTCGCTTTTGTGGGGGCGGAATACCAAATGGTTGATAAATTCATCCCGCCCACCATTAAAAGAGTCTATATATATCCGGATAACGATTGGCGGTCCTTATTAGATAAATCATACCTTCCCCCGGAAGATAATACCTGGGTAATTGACCCGGTTGTATTTTTAAGGCGCAATCCCCGAAAATTCGATGCGATCAGCGTAACATTGGGCCCGCTTTTGTCGTTCTATGACTATCGCTTCGAAACAAATCGATTTATCGAACTATGCCGACTCAATCTGGCCGCCGGGGGAGTGCTGTCATTGAGCATTCCGGCCTATGATGGATTCTGGCCCAATGATCTAAAAGCCCGACTAAGTATAATCTACAACAATCTTAAACGAAATTTCCCTGATGTCCAACTTGTCCCCGGTTCAAATTTAATCTTTCTATGTGCGGATAATCTTGGACTAAAGCTGAATTTTGATGATGTCAATCGCCGTAACGAGGAACTTCAGCTGAACTCGCCCTACTTTAACGGGGGCTTGATAAGTTCGCGCTTAAATGACCTGAAAGTGCATCAAGCCAAATCACAACTGGCGACATCCACAGGCTTTTTCGAACCGATGGCGATAGGCTATGGACTATCTTACTATTTCTCGCAATTTGGAATTAAGTATGGATTTAAGGGATTTGTGAATGTCTACACGATTCTGGCGTTGTTGTCTATCGTAGTGGCGCTAACGTTGTTATTTGGAAATATCTGGCAGCATAAATCGTTAGCCCTGCTTAATATATTCTATTTCGGCGCTGGCTCATTTATTCTGGAAATGACCGCGATGTTTCATATCCAGATGCTGGGTGGCTATATGTATCTTGCTATGGGATTGATTATTGGACTGTACATGGCCGGGATGGTTTTTGGATCGTTCTGGGGAGCGTTTATCAAATTTAAAAATAAATATTTAAAAATAATACTCAACAGCTCTTTAATCCCATATTTCTTGTTTGCGATATTGTCATTGGCCTGTTTGATCCAGCTTGAATATATCTGGTTTTGGATGGCGATGGCCGGGATGGCCGGTGTGGCCGGGGGGCTGGGATATTCGATCAATGCGCGCGCTTTCGATAATCGGCCCGGATTGCCTTATGGTATCGACATGGGCGGCGCGATGGTCGGCACGGTTGTCGTAGCGGCCCTATTGATTGGCACAATACCCCATTTCGCAATATATAGCGTTATGGCAATAGCCGGTTTATTGCTTTTTGCAACAAATTGGCGGAGCCAGGGGTAATATAAGTGGGTTCTATATAACTGAAAGTTACTTTTGCCGATAGATAAGAAAAACAGGAGGATAGATGCTTAAGAAAAAAGGCGTGTTGATAATTGCGATACTCGCGGCAGTTCTGATTTTCGTGACGGTGGTCGCCGAAAATTCATATGATACATTTTATTCTTATGTAAAAATGTCATCCGATATAGCCTTCAAGATAAGGAGCCGCTACGTCGATGAAATCGATTCGAAGACTTTAATAGATTCAGGCATTCGGGGGATGCTTGATATTCTTGATCCTTTCTCCGAATACCTTGAAGCCAAAGACTATGACTTGCTTCAAGAAATGACTTCGGGAAAATATTCCGGACTGGGAATGTCCATCATGCAGAAAGAAGGGGTGATAATCATCGTCGCTCCTATGGAAGGGACACCGGCGTATCGGATGGGACTAAGAGCCGGTGATAAAATACTGAAAATCAACGATAAACCGACAAATGGTATGAGCACCTCGGATGCGTCAAGTTTGATGAGGGGTCCGGCCGGCACAACTGTTACCCTCACGATTGGCCGGGAATCGGTTGACCAGCCCCTGGAATATACTATCGAGCGGGCTGTTATCGAGATTAAAACCGTGCCTTTCTATGGCGCTTTTGAAAGAAACGGCCAGAAACTCGGTTATGTCAGATTAGCTAGATTTGGCGAAGAAGCTAATGCGGAGTTAGAAGCGGCTTTTGCCGATTTACTGAAACAGGATGTTAAGGGAATTATCTTCGATTTGCGCTCCAATGGCGGCGGCTTACTGGATCAGGCGGTGAAAGTCTCGAATTACTTCTTGGCCAAGGGCTCGGAGGTTACCTCCACTAAAGGTCGGACTATGGACCAGGATCGCACATTGTTTGCCACCGGTAACCCAATGATACCCGCAAATCTACCCGTTGCTATTCTTGTTAACGAAATGGCGGCAAAACCATACGCAAACGTTGCCGACACGATTAACCAAAGGGATAGGGAACTGATTAAAGGAAATAAAACAATCTG
>CAZTNJ010000053.1:0-16081 GCA_964614835.1 uncultured Ignavibacteria bacterium
ATTTCTCGTGGCGCTATCGCAAATCAGGCGAATCGCGATTAACATCGGGAATAGCCCATAATTTCAAGCTTGAGCTCCTCTGGACAGTTATTCCCAGCATTATCGTTATTGTTATATTCATCTGGGGATTTAAAACCTATCTGAAAATGGCGGTTCCACCTAAGGATGCTCTCGAAATAAAAGTTACCGGCCAACGCTGGCTCTGGACTTTCGATTATCCCGATGGGCAATCCAGCGCCGGCGAATTGGTGGTGCCATCCGATAAACCAATCAAATTGCTGATGTCATCCACCGACGTTATTCATAGCTTCTATGTACCGGCGTTCCGCCTGAAAAAAGATGTTCTTCCCAACCGCTATACCGTGCTCTGGTTCGAAGCCACCCGGCCCGGCGACTACGAGTTGTACTGCGCCGAATACTGCGGACAGGGACATTCCCAAATGCTGGGCAAGGTTAAGGTATTATCGGAACGGGAGTATCAGGACTGGCTGGAAAAAGGTGAGAATATCGGAACAAGCGGGCAATCACCAGAACAACTTGGCGAAAAATTATATAAATCACGCGCCTGCTATACTTGCCATACTACCGATGGCGTTAATAAAGTTGGGCCTTCGTTTAAAGGGGTATTTGGCCATGAGGTAACTTTCGCCGATGGCAAAACGCTTATCGTTGATGAAAATTACCTGCGGGAGTCAATCCTCAATCCACAGGCGAAAGTGGTTAAAGGATTTCAGCCGGTGATGCCAACTTATCAGGGTGTTTTAAAAGACCGGGAAGTCGACGCCTTGATTGCCTATATAAAATCGTTAGAGAAATGAGTTTGATATGAATGAAATAAACGCGGCCAGTTACCTGGATAAACCCAAAGGGCTGATGTCATGGCTGTTTACGCTGGATCATAAACGGATCGGCGTGCTTTATCTGATTTCGATTATAACGGCCTTTTTTATCGGCGGCGTGTTCGCGCTTCTGATAAGGCTGAAACTGCTTTATCCCGACGCTTTCCTGATGGGGCCGGAGGCCTATAACCGTATATTTACGCTTCACGGCGCGGTGATGATATTCCTGTTTATTATCCCGTCGATACCCGCCACCCTCGGTAATTTCGCTCTGCCGATAATGATTGGCGCCAAAGATGTGGCTTTCCCTAAACTGAATCTTGCCAGTTGGTATGTTTATATTATCGGGGCGTTGTTTGCCGTTTTTTCCATGGTGATGGGTGGACTTGACACCGGCTGGACCTTCTACACCCCTTACAGCACTATGTCTCAAACATCGGTTATCTCGATGACGCTGGGCGCGTTTATTCTTGGATTTTCTTCGATTTTTACCGGTCTGAATTTCATCGTGACGATTCATAAACTTCGCGCCCCCGGCCTGACCTGGTTTAAACTGCCGTTGTTTGTCTGGGCGCTTTATGCCACCGCGATTATCCAGATTCTGGCGACGCCGGTTTTGGGAATCACGTTAATTCTTCTGATATTGGAGCGGGTCGCCGGAATCGGTATATTTAATCCCGCTATGGGCGGCGATCCGGTATTGTATCAGCATTTCTTCTGGTTCTATTCCCACCCAGCGGTATATATCATGATACTGCCCGCGATGGGGATTATTAGCGAGTTGATTTCCGTGTTTTCTCATAAAAAGATATTCGGCTACAAGGCGATAGCTTATTCCAGTTTCGGAATCGCTTTTATCAGTTTCTTGGTCTGGGGCCATCACATGTTTGTCAGCGGCCAATCCGACTTGGCCGGTATGATATTTTCTTTCCTGACATTTTTCGTGGCGATTCCCTCGGGTATTAAAATTTTTAACTGGCTGGCCACGCTCTATAAAGGCCAGATTACTTTTCAAACCCCGATGCTCTACGCGCTTACTTTTCTGTTTTTATTCACGGTCGGCGGGCTTACCGGTGTGTTTCTGGGGGCCTTGGCCACCGACGTTCATCTTCACGATACCTATTTTGTGGTGGCGCATTTCCACTACGTGATGTTCGGCGGTACGGTAATCGCGCTGGTCGGCGGTATCCACTACTGGTGGCCGAAAATGTTCGGCAGGATGTATAATGAGCTCTGGGCCAGAATTGCCTGGGTATTTGTGTTCGTTGGTTTTAACCTGACTTTCTTCACCCAGTTCATATTGGGGTTCCAGGGGATGCCTCGGCGATATTATCATTATCCCGAAAAATTCCAGACACTCCATGGGGCCTCATCTTTGGGCTCGGCAATACTTGGCATAGGCTTCCTGATAATGGCAATTTACCTGATTGCCTCGCTAATCAAAGGCAGAAAAACCTCGAATAATCCCTGGGGCGCGTTGACACTGGAATGGCAAACGACATCTCCTCCGCCCACCGCGAATTTTGTCAAGGAACCAGTTATATCTCACGGTTTCTACGATTACGATAAAGTTATGATTAAACCTGATTCGGTGGAGAATTCTCGATGAGCCATCCTGCCCATTTAGCCCATCACTTTAGCACCTCCGAACAGCAACGCGATTCGGCCAAGCTTGGACTCTGGATATTTTTGGTTACGGAAATCTTGCTCTTTGGCGGCCTGTTCGTTGCCTATGCCGTCTACCGCGCCTGGAATCCCGATATGTTCATAAATGCTCACAAGGCGCTTGATTTGACTCTGGGCACGGTTAACACCGTAATCCTGATTTCCAGTTCTTTGACAATGGCTTTGGCGATTCGAAGCATTCAACTCGATCGTAAAAAGATTTCCTGGTATTTTCTTCTGTGCACAATCGCTCTGGCCCTGGCGTTTCTGATAATAAAGTATTTCGAATATTCCCATAAGATTCATCTGGGACAGTTACCGGGCAAATTCTATACGTACACGGGTATTGAAGGCCACAACCCGCATATCTTTTTTACCATCTATTTCACCATGACCGGCCTTCACGCGCTGCATATCATAGGCGGGATGAGCGTAATCGGTTGGATTGCCTATATGATGAAAGCCGGAAAATACTCCGCCGAATATTATACGCCGGTCGAATTGACCGGATTGTACTGGCATTTTGTCGATATGGTCTGGATATTTCTTTTCCCCCTGCTGTATTTGA
Organism: uncultured Ignavibacteria bacterium; assembly: GCA_964614835.1. Classification (GTDB taxonomy): domain Bacteria; phylum Zixibacteria; class MSB-5A5; order UBA10806; family 4484-95; genus JAAYTW01. The sequence goes on from CAZTNJ010000053.1 coordinate 3,073, forward strand.
TAGGATAGATATGGATACATCTCATACTAAAACTCTTGATCACATCATCCCCCTGCGCGTTTATTTAACTGTCGCCGCGGCCCTGTTAATTCTAACCGCGATTACCGTGAAAATATCGCTAATCAACCTCGGCGGATGGAATCTGGTTGTGGCCATAGGAGTTGCTACTCTTAAAGCTTCGCTGGTGGCGTTATTTTTCATGCATCTTCTCTACGACAAAAAAATTTATATGATTGTATTTGGCGCCGGGATTTTATTCTTGGCTATCTTCATAGCCTTGACAATGTTCGATACGATGGAACGCGATGCCCTAAACCCCATCGAGGCCGTCCCCATCAACAAATCGGCCGTTATCTACCAAAATTCCCCCGCGGATAATCCTGTGGCGGATAGCGCCGCAAATCATTAAATTACTACTGAGGATTATCGCGATGGATAAAAACAGGCTCTTCCCCCAACTAATTATCTGGCTAACCATATTATCTATAATAATATTGTTTGCAGGAATCATTCTGATTAAACCCTTCAGTAGAGATAAAAGCGATCTTCCTATTATGGGTCATCTACCGGATTTCATTTTCACGCAAAGCAACGGCCAGACATTTGGCTTGGCGGAAATGAAAGGTAAAATCAATGTGGTCGATTTCATGTTTACCGGTTGCCCGATGATTTGTCCGGTGATGTCCGCCAAGATGGCTGTTTTCTATCAAGCTTTTGCCGCCGACACCGATGTTCGATTCATCTCAATCACGGTTGACCCTCAAAACGATTCTTTGCCGGTCCTTCGCGCTTACGCCAAAGACCATGGCGTTACCGACAATCGCTGGGTGTTCCTGCGTGCCCCAATCGAAGAGGTCATTGCCCTTTCTGAGAAAGGGTTCATGCTCGCGGCCGACCGCCTGCCCGGCGGCCATACTACCCGGTTCATCCTTGTCGATAATCACGGAAATATTAGAGGCTACTACGAAAGTGGCGATGATGCCAGTTTGGCCAAACTTGCGAATGATATCCAAAGTTTATCGTTAGACTTAAAATAGGCCAAGAAAATAAATCTCAATTAGCGTAAGTTGTTATAATGCAATAGATTATGTTTGGGTCAAGTTATGCCTTGACAAAAATAAATGAAACATTTATTTAACGCAATCGTTAAACGATATGGTTGAGTGTGACGAAATAAAGAAAAGCAATGTCTGACAGCAAAGAAAAAATAGTTGAAGCCGCCATTGAGGTTTTCGCCCACAAAGGGAAGCACGGCACCCGCATGGAGGAAATCGCCGCGCTGGCCGGAGTAAATAAGGCGATGGTCTATTATTACTTTTCGACCAAGGAAAATCTTTTCAAGGCAGTTGTAGAAAAAATCCAAACGGTCCAATTTAAGTCGGTCGCTGATAAAATTGAATATATCATGGCGCATTATAAGTCTCCTGTAGATAAATTAACCGAGTGTATCAGGGCCCATTTCGATGCTGTTTCCAAGAATTCCAGTTTCGCCAAAATCCTCCTGGAAGCTCTTGTCAGTAATCCCGAATATATTCACGAGGCGATGGAAAATATTTTAAAAGAACGACACTCTAAAATCCATAAATCGCTGGAGGAAATTCTTCGCGAAGGGGTGGATTTGAAATTATTCCGAAATGTAAATCCGCTTCAAACCCAAATTAGTATCATGGGTATGAACCTGATATATTTTATGGGGATGCCAATCGGCAAAGCCATGTTGGATTGCCCCTGTGCCGGCGGTGAGGATGATTTCCGCAGGGAACGCATCGATAGTGTCATCGATCTCATACTGAACGGTCTGATGGTCCGTCCGGATGAATGCAAATAGGCGGACTTCGATGAAATCAAATCTTAAAAAGATGGCCAAAATTGACCGCCTGCTTGCCGAAAAATACGGCAAGAAAGTATTCAAAGAAGGAACCGACCCATTGACGGAATTGGTGCGAACAGTATTATCGCAAAACACTAATGACACTAATCGCGACCGGGCGTTCGAATCCATGAAAACCGCTTTTCCTACCTGGGAAAATTTAGCGGCGGCATCAGTAACCGCAATCGCGGCTTCTATTAGGGTTGCCGGTCTGGCCAAAATCAGGGCCGCGCGAATATCAAAATTACTCAAGGAGATTTATAAATCTCAAAAAAAATATGATCTCGATTTCCTCGCGGAATTGCCCGATACCGAAGTGAATCGGTATTTGATGCAATTAGAAGGCGTCGGCCCTAAAACCGCGGCTTGCGTGATGGCGTTTTCGCTGGGACGAAACGTTATGCCGGTCGATACCCACGTGTTGCGAGTTTCCCGGCGGCTTGGGATAATCCCATCTGGAATGAACGCGGCTGCGGCACATGAGTATTTCGCGAAGATGCGAAACGGCTTGTCGTTATACCAGTTCCATCTTAACCTGATAACGCATGGCCGCAAGATTTGTCATGCCAGAAAACCGGCCTGCGCCGAATGTGTCGTTGGCCGCGATTGCGCCTATAACCAAAAAAGCAAATCGCCCGAACCGCGATTTAAAAGTAATCGAAAATTTTAATGCTGGAGAGTTCCCGGAGTGAGTGTGATGGATAACATAAATGTAATCAGGGTCGGTTTTTTCGCGCCTCAAACGGTGTTAACCGATACCGATATGAGCGCCGATAATCCGGTTGGTCGGACCCCCGGAATATATACTTGTCTTGCGTTTGTAAACCCGGATGAAAAAGGGATAGGCATTATCAGAGCGCTTGAACAGGAATTGATTTCGCCCATATCGGAAAACCGGTGGCGACTGTCGATTGTAATTCCGCTTAAACCGACGGCGGCGCAAAAATTCAGAGCATCGAACGCGATTGGCGCGAGAGTCTTTTGCGATGGCGAATTAAGCGCCGGCAAAGCCTATAGTATTGTTGATACGCGCAGCGATTTGCCTGCCTATCATCCAACGATTTTCTTGATCGGAGATGAAGGTACAGTGCGTCAGCGCGTGAATATAAGTGAGCAAGAATTTAATATAACGGAGTTCCGTGATTTGGTCGCCCGAGTAATTTGATAGATAAATTCAATCTATCGGCGATAAATAATAATAGAGTTGAAAGGATAGGGTGTGCGTTTTAAGTTCGTGATTCTTATGATATTGCTGGCGCCTCAATGGCTCTGGGCGGAAATTCTAACTATTGACCAGGCTATTGATTTGGCAATCCAGAACAATGAATCGTATAAGAAAGTGGTTTACGAGGAGGAACGGGCAAACCAAAAAGTCGTGGAGGCGCAGGCTTCAGCCTTTCCCCAATTTGACGCGTCGCTTTCGTACATGCGCAACTGGGAATTGTCATCGACCGTGATTTCATTCAACGGCGAACCGCAAGTCCTGAAAATCGGCACGAATAATAACTATTCAGCTGGCCTGACTATCACCCAGCCAATTTATGTCGGCGGCAAGGTATTTACGGCGATGAGTATTGCGCGTCAGTACAAAAAGTTCGCCCGTCAACAGAAACGGATGGCCAAACAAGAACTGATGCTTGGGGTTATCAAAGCTTATTATGGCGCCGTTATGGCCGACGAGTTACTAAAAGTCACGGTCGAATCTGAGAGCCTGGCTATGATGAGTCAAACCGTCGTCGAAAAGATGTTCGCGCAAGGACTGGTTTCTGATTATGAGGTGCTTCGGGCTAAGGTTAGAGTGGCCAATGCTAAACCCGCCACAATTCAAGCCCGAGCTCAAGCCAAACTTGCGCATAAGAGTTTGAATAGTCTGATAGGCCGTCCGCTTGATCAATTGTCCGAACTGCAATTCGATATCGATAGTTCCCGTTACGATTTCCCGATAACTGACCTCGATTCGGCAAAAGCTATCGCCATAAACAACCGTCCGGAGATTGATATGAATCGCCGCCAGACCGAGATGCTTAAAAAGGCGGTATCGATCGCCTGGGGAAACTGGAGACCTTCAATATTCTTTACGACCTCGCTTCAGTATCAGGCGCAATCCGACAAAGATCGATTCCCCAAAGGCAGCGATTTTATGCGCAGCTCGTATTCCGCGATATCCATTCAAATCCCGATATTCGATTCGTGGCGCACAGTCGCGCAGGCAAAACAAGCAAAAATCGATTTGGCCCAATCGAAATTATCGCAGAGCGAGCTTGAAGATAATATCAAGCTGGATGTCGAGCAAAGCTGGTGGAATTACCATCAAGCCCGCGAAAGCCTGGCCTCCCAGGGACAGGCGGTCGAGATGGCTCGCCGCGGCCTCGATATCGCTAAAGTCCGCTACGAAAACGGCGTAGGAACACAGCTTGAGATGTTTGATGCCGAAGTGGCGTTGACAGCCGCGGAAACCATTAAAATACAAGCATTTTATAGTTTGGTTACAGGATATGCGTCCCTAAAAAAAGCACTTGGTGAAGAAGATTTACTTAAATAGGTGGTATGAATATGAAAATCATCAAATATGCCGCGATTCTTGTCGCGATCACATCCGCCCTGATTTCTGGATGCGGAAAAAAAGACACCCAGCAAACCACGATAGCCAGAGTCGCGGTCCAAACCGCGCCGGTGGAACGTACCAATATCACTATCGAGCGCACGTATTCGGGAACCCTCGAAGGAGCCCGTCAGTCACAGATATATGCCATAATCCCGGAGCGAGTGGTAGAGCTGCCGGTTTCGGAAGGCCAGTATATCAAAAAGGGCGATCCGATTATCAAGCTGGATAAGACCGGCGTAAACTCCCGATACAATCAAGCGTTCGCCGCGTATCAGCATGCAAAAGATAACTTCGAAAAGATGGAAAGACTCTATCAACAACAAGCCATTTCCGAAATGGATTTTAAGGGAGCCAGAACGGCGTTTGAAGTTGCCGAAGCCGACTTTATTGCCGCCAAAGGCGCTGTCGAATTAAGCTCGCCGATCGATGGCGTGGTTACCGATATCTCTGTCAACCTTGGGCAACAAGCGCCGATGGGAGTGCCGATTGCCACCGTGGCGGCAACCCAAAAAATGCGGATGACCATCTATGTCGTCGCTGCCGAAATTAATCTTCTTAAAGTAGGTCAAGAAGCCAAAGTGCGTATTGATTCTGGCGATTCTCTAACCGCTCGAATTACCGAATTGGCCAGTTCCGCCGATCCGGAAACGCGTTTGTTCAGGGTCGAATTGGAAATTGATAACTCAAGCGGGGCGTTGAAACCTGGTATGTTCGCCAGAGCTCAAATAGTGGTAGCGGATTTGCGGCAAACACTGGTTGTCGATAACAGCGCCGTCTTTTTCGATGAAGGAATTCCAAAAGTATACATTGTACAAGGTGATACCGCTTATGCCCGTTCAATTGAACTGGGACCAGGCGATGGCCGTCGTACACAGGTTTTGTCGGGGCTCGAACAAGGGCAGGCGGTTGTGGTTGTCGGCAAAAACAATTTACGCGACCGGACGCCTGTAACCGTTAGCGGACAGGAGAAATAAAATGTATCTTGCTGATACATCTATAAAAAGGCCGGTATTCGCAACTATGGTAATCGCGGCCCTGGTGGTCATGGGGCTCGCGTCCTACATGCGCGCTAACCTCGAACTCATGCCGAGCATCGATTTTCCGTTTGTGATAGTATCCACGATCTATCCCGGCGCCAGTCCCGAATCGGTGGAATCGGATGTTACCCGCAAAATAGAGGACGCTGTCAACACGATCGCGGGAATTAAGAACATTAATTCGACTTCCCGAGAATCATATTCTATGGTGGCCATAGAATTCGAACTCGAAACCGATAACGATATCGCGGCCCAGGATGTTCGCGATAAAATTTCCGGTATTTTATCCGATCTCCCATCCGATATAGAACAGCCAGTCGTTCAGAAATTCGATATGAGCGCCCGGCCGATAGTATCGCTGGTGGTCTCAGGCGAACGTTCCGACAAAGAGCTCACCAATTATGCCAAGAATTTCGTCAAACGCAGGTTAGAAACCGTACCCGGCGTCGGCTCGGTACAGCTTATTGGCGGCAGCGAACGCGAAATCCAGATTTTCCTCGATCTCGACAAGATGAACGCCCTTAGTATAACCCCAAATGAAGTTGCCGGCGCGGTACAGATGGCCAACATTGAACTGCCAGGCGGCAAGCTTAATCAGGGTAAAACCGATATGATGGTCAGGGTTATGGGGCGGGCGAAATCGGCCGATGAATTGTCGTCGCTTATCATTAAAAATGCAAACGGCAAAATTATTCGCCTCGGTGATTTCGCGAACGTTATTGACGGTATTAAAGAGAAGCAAAGCTTCTCCCGCCTTGATGGCAAACCGGCTATCACCTTAAGCATGATCAAACAATCCGGAGGCAATACCGTTAAGGTTGCCGAGGGCATCAAAGAACGCGTCGAGCAACTGAAAAAGGAAATACCATCCGATATTAACGTGGAAATCGTAGAAGATAACTCGGTTTATATTCGCGAATCAATTGATGACGTTATCGTTAATATTCTCTATGGCGGCTTCCTTGCGATTCTGGTTATATTCTTGTTTCTGACCAATATTCGTTCGACTATGATCGCGGCCCTTGCAATTCCTACCTCGATTATAGGCACGTTTTTCCTTATGGACATGTTCGGCTTCTCGCTGAATATGATGACCTTGATGGGATTGTCATTGGCGGTAGGTCTGCTTATCGACGATGCCATTGTCGTCATCGAAAATATCTATCGACATCTTCACGGAGGCGAAACCCCGATTAAAGCCGCCCAAAACGCTACCGCCGAAATCGGTTTGGCCGTCATGGCCACAACCTTTTCAATCGTGGTCGTGTTTTTACCGGTAGCGTTCATGTCCGGAATCATTGGACGATTTTTTTACCAGTTCGGTATAACTGTAGCCGGAGCGGTTGTAATTTCGTTGTTTGTGGCCTTTACCCTCACGCCGATGTTGTCCTCGCGATTCTTGAAACATGAACCGGAACTTGGGCCATATCGACCTGGCTTAATTTATCTCCCCAGTAATCTGCTTAAGTGGATTTTAAGAACCTGGAACAATTTCTTTAATGGTTTTAATGATCGTTATAAAACAACATTGGAATGGGTGCTTCATCACCGGTTGGCAACTTTGATAATCGCCACCCTGACATTCATCGGGGCACTGGCATTGGGAAGTATGATCCCCAGTGAATTCACTCCGGAACAGGATCAAAACCAGATTTACATAACTTTCAAGACCGGTCCCGATGCTTCATTAGATGAAACCGCCGCTTTGGCCGCTCTCGCCGAAGAACGCATCAGGAAATACCCGGAAGTCAACCATATTCTTACCAATATTGGCGGCGAGCAGACGCCTGTGAACGAAGGGACGATTCTCGTCAAATTGCCGCCAAAAGCCAAACGCGATCGAACGGTGTTCGAGCTAATTCCTCTTGTCAGGCAAGACCTGTCAACTATTGCCGGGTTTAATTCACAGGTTGCCACCGAGGCCAGTGAAGGCGGAGGTGAACAGGCGGTTGAATATTCGGTAAGAGGTCCTGATTTAAACATCACTAAACTGATCGCATCGCAATTTGAAGAGCTAATGAGGCAAGCGCCCGGCGCCGTCGATATCCAGAATTCCGAAAAACAAGCCCGGCCGGAAATCCAGATCAGTATGGATAGAGATGTGGCTAACGACCTCGGCCTATCGGTTGCCGGCGTGGCCACCACGGTAAGAAATCTAATCGACGGCGTGGTAATATCACGCCTTAAAGATATCAACGAAGAATATGATATCAGGCTTCAACTGGCTCCGGAATACCGAAAGAATATCGAAGATATCGCGCGGATAAAAGTGCCATCTATGAAAAAAGTCGGCGGCCAGGACTATTTGTTTGAAGTCGGAAATGTAGCCAATATGAAATGGTCATCCAGCCCCAACGAAATTCGCCGCTTCAACCGTCAGCGCGAAGTGCGGGTGGGCTGTAATGTGGCTACCGGTTACGCCACCAGTAATATAACCGATTATTTGATGGCTAATCTTCATACGATAAATATCCCGCCGGGATATGATATCAAGCCGGTAGGTATGCTCGAAATCATGGGTGAATCGTTCGCCAGTATTTTCATGGCGATGGCTCTTGCGATTATCTTTATATACCTTCTGCTGGCATCCCAGTTCGAATCGTTCATCGACCCGCTGGCAATCATGTTATCGCTGCCTTTGGCTATTGTGGGCGCGCTGGTATTGATGTTTATCGCCCAGGCAAAACTATCTATTGTTTCGCTTATCGGTATCGTATTATTGATGGGTTTGGTAACAAAAAACGCGATCCTTTTAATCGATTACGCTAAACAGCAAAGACGCAAAGGAATGAACCGTCACGACGCGTTACTAATCGCTGGGCCTGTCAGATTGCGCCCGATTCTCATGACCACCATGGCCATGATATTTGGCATGTTGCCACTTGCGTTTGGTATTGGCCCCGGCGCGGAATTCCGAGCTCCGATGGCTATCGCGATTATTGGCGGTCTGATTTCATCGACGTTGTTGACGCTCGTCGTCGTGCCGGTGGTTTATACTATCCTGGATGATATCGCGGCCAAATTGGTCGGACATGAAACCGTGCAAAGAGAAATCGAAGAGGAAGCTGACCAATCGGAATAATACAGGTCAGTTCAAATTAATGACAGTTTCGCCGATTAAATTATCCGACTTGACTAATGTATCTCGTTTGTACGATGACTATGTCAACGGACGGATGGAAGGGCTCCTGGCGGGCGGCTTTGGCGATAAAAACGTAATCTACCATGTTGCCGAGCAAATCCAAAGGCGGAATTATCCCCGCGTCGATTTAGTCGAAATCCTCCGCCGGTTTAATCGCGCAATCAGTTCGAGTCAACCGACTCTTGACAATATCGGGCGGTTGGGCGATCCCCAATCGCTCTGCGTTTTCGCCGGTCAGCAAACCGGCATTTTTATTGGGCCGATGCTCACCATCTATAAAGCCCTGACTGCTGTCAAACTGGCTTTGCATTACGAGAAACTGCTGAACCGTCCGGTTATTCCTTGTTTCTGGATGGCTACTGACGACCATGATTTCGCCGAAATTAGCGCGGCCGGCTTTTTGGGGCGCGGGGGAGAGCTGGCCAGGTTGATTTATGATCCTGTCGAAATCGATTCGGGATTACCGGTGGCAGATTTAAAGTTCGACGAAAATATTATTCCTCTCCTGAACAAGCTTGATGAGACATTGCCTGATTCCGAATTTAAAAAACCATTATCGGAATTCATCCGCGATTCTCATCGGCCCGGCGACTCCATCACAAGCTCATTTGCCCGCCTCTTTAATCATCTGATAGGTGACTATGGCATCGTTCTGGTCGATCCAAATTTTCCGGGATTGAAAACGCACTTTAGAAAAATATTCATTCATGAAATTGAAAATCACGAGCATACTTACGCTGCGTTCGAAACTCAAACAAAAAAGCTGATTCAATCTGGTTATCACGCCCAAATTCATAAAACCGGTGATTTACTAAATCTATTTTATCATAATCCAAAAAGATTGAATTTAATTCGGGAAGGCGGCTCGTATCGTGTCGATAAAACCGATCAAAAATATTCATTGGCGCAATTGATATCGATGGCCGAACAATCGCCGCAGAATATTTCCCCCAATGCCCTGCTTCGCCCGATAGCCCAGGCCTCGGCCTTTCCCACGCTTTGCCAGATAACCGGCCCATCCGAACTTGCTTACTATGCCCAAATCGCGCCGATGTTTGATTTGTTCGATGTCCCCCTGCCGATAATTTTCCCGCGCCCAGGCCTGACAATAATAGAGCCGCAGGTGAAACGAGTTATCGAAAAATACCAGCTTGATATTATTAAAGTGAAGCAAGAAATCGATCGGGTTATCGGCGATGTAATCAACCGGCTGTTCCCCTCGGATGCCGCCGCCGAAATCGATTCAATAAAAGCGGACATACGACAACGTCTATCCGCCATCGGCAATATTCTTAAACAATCCGATCCAGATAGCTATCAACTTGCCGCCAGCTTCCAGAAAAAGACCGATTTCGATTTCGGCGAATTCCAGAAAAAACTGAAAGCGGCCAATAAGAAACGCCACGAAGACCTGGCGGCCCAGCTAAAACGGGCACACGATTATCTGTTTCCCGAAAACCAGCTTCAGGAACGCCTGATTTCGCCGGTTTATTACGCCACCAAATTCGGTCCAAAAATTTTCGACCAAATCTACAAATCCCTTGATATTGAACAGGCAAATCATATGGTTATGGAAGTATGAAAATAGCGATTGTCTGCTATCCCGTGCGCGGCGGTTCCGGCGTGGTGGCCTCCGAATTAGGTATCGGCTTATCAAAGCGCGGGGTGGAAGTTCATTTCTTTTCTTATGAACTGCCATTTCGTTTAACCACGTTCGAATCAAACTTCATCTTTCATGAAATCGATATCCTTCACTACCCGCTGTTTAAATATCCGCCCTACACCGAAACCCTGGCGGCGCGTCTTGCCGATGAATCGATGCGGCATCGGTTCGACATCATCCACGCCCATTACGCTATCCCCCATGCTACCGCGTCCTATTTGGCCGCCCGCGTGTTAAAAGACCAGCGGCCGAAAATAATCACGACTCTTCATGGCACCGACATTACTCTGATAGGCCAGGATCGCTCTTTCTATTCCATAACCAAATTTTCGATCGAGGAATCCGACGGCGTAACGACCGTATCGAAATATCTCGAAAAGGAAACGCGCAAAGTATTTTCGCTGAATCGCAAAATCAAAGTGATACCTAATTTCGTCGATACCGATAGATTCAAACCCGAAGGCTCCAGTTGCGCCCGCGGAAAATTCGTTAGCCCCGGCGAAAAAATAATCATGCACATATCCAACTTCCGACCGGTTAAAAACGTAACTGATGTTATCCGCGCTTTCAACATCATCCAAAAACAAATTCCATCAAAGCTGTTGCTGGCCGGCGATGGCCCCGACGCAAGCAATGTTTTAAGCCTCGCTCGCGATTTGGGAATAGGGGATAAGGTGCTGTTCCTGGGCAATCAGGATCGCGTGCAGTACATCCTTCCGTTGGCCGATTTGTTTATGCTGCCGTCCGCGTCGGAAGCCTTCGGTCTGGCCGCCCTCGAGGCTTTCAGCTGCGGCGTGCCGGTCGTCGGGACAATTGTCGGCGGACTGCCAGAATTGGTGCAGGATGATTTCACTGGAAAACTCGTTCCTATCGGTAATTTCGAGGCCCTGGCCGAAGCCTCGATAAAAATTCTGGAAAACGAACCTCTGCGAAAGCAGATGTCTGTCAACGCTCGCAATCTGGTGATGGAAAAATACCGCACCGAAGATGTCATCTCGCAGTACCTTGACTACTATGAGGAGATAATCAGTGGATAGTATTGCAAAGCTGGATGTTCTGGCCATTGCCGCCCATCGTGATGATACCGAAATCGTTTGCGGCGGCACGATTATCAAGTTAGTGGACCTTGGTTATAAGGCCGGTATTCTCGACCTTACCGCCGGCGAATCGGGCAGCCGGGGCGATGCCATCACGCGTCAGCAGGAAGCTGACTGCGCCGCCAAAGTTATGGGGCTATCTTACCGCCATAATATGCGCTTTCCTGATGCCGGCCTATTTCTGACTCAAGAAAATGCTCTGGCAGTCGCCGAAATTATCCGCGCCACCAAGCCCGAATTGGTTATCTTGCCCTATATTGATGGCCAGCGCCATCCTGACCATAGCGTTGCGGGAGAAATCGGTTATCGCGGTTGTTTTCTGGCCGGGCTGGGTAAGATGCCCATCGCGGGCGAACCGCACCGGCCGCGGAAAATACTTTACTCCTGTAGTTTCCTGGATTTACGCCCATCTTTGGTAATTGATATTTCATCTCAATTTGAACGAAAGTGCCAGGCTGTCGGTTGTTATAAAAGCCAATTTGAGGAAATCCCCGGCCAACGCGATGTCTATCCTCCGGCCAGAAATATTTTCGATTTCATGGACATCCAAAATCGCCGCTATGGTTATATGATTGGCGCCAAATACGGCGAAGCTTTCTACCAAAAAGAAATCTTCAGCGTGGATGACCCACTCAAATTACCCGGCAAATCGATATAGTAATACTCTCGTAGGGTCGCCATTCATGGCGACCGAAAGTACCTGCTGTCGGGTCGCCCGACCCGACAGAATGATAACCCACGGCTTGCTGTGGGATCGTTTATCCATAATTGGGGTAGGTCAGGAGCCCCTAGGCTCCTGGCATATTTATGTATAAAGTGTGCGGCGTTCAGCCTGCCCATCTGGTCTCCGTGCACCACGAGACGTAGTCCGAACAACGGTGGTTCGAACTTACTTCGTAATTGTCATTCCGGGCAAGTCCGGCAACTGCCGGACGCGACCCGGAATCCAGGATCATATCCGCATTTCCTGCTGTCGGGTCGCCTGACCCGACAGGGTATAGACGATATTTCTTGCCAAACCATTTTTACATCATTATACTTTTTTCGGAAGCGGATGGGGTCTGGTGGCCCTCGCGGTCTTCAAAATCGTAGGAAGTCGGCGATCCCGGTTTCGGCAGGTTCGATTCCTGTCCCTTCCGTATGATTTCCAGTATCTTCATAACATAGAGTAAAGTTATTAATTTATTTTTATAGGGGAATTTTCTGTACAATAAGAAAAACGGGTGGTTTGAACCGCCCGCTAAATTGCCTTTCGTCGGAGCAAATCTATTTTAGCAGCACCATTCTTTTTGTATAGATTTTGTCATCAGCTTTGATCCTATAGAAATAAATCCCCGAGGCTTGATCGCTGGCATCCCAGATTACATGATGTTCACCTGCAGGCTTAATTCCCTCGGCTATCGTTTCATTCTTGCGGCCGAGGTTATCGAACATGTAGATTGAAATATTCGACTGCCTCGGTAAGGAGTATTGAATCGTGGTCTGGGCGTTGAAAGGATTAGGGAAGTTTTGGGAAAGCACAAAATCATTGGGAAGATTATCATTTTCTTCGATGCCGGTTGGTGTAAAATGGAGAATCATAAAAGAAAAATAAT
>CAZTNJ010000053.1:16181-16916 GCA_964614835.1 uncultured Ignavibacteria bacterium
CCGCCACATAAGCGTAGCCGCCGGATACGAAAACGCCTTGAGCCCAGCCTGGAGTATCATAGCTTGCGGTGAGAGTCGGGTTGGCGGGGTCGGTGATATTTATTATCTTAAGACCATAGCTGTTATCCGCCACATAAGCGTAGCCGCCGGATACGAAAACGCCTTGAGCCCAGCCTGGAGTGTCGTAGCTTCCGGCCAGGGTCGGGTTGGCGGGGTTGGCGACATTTATTATCTGAAGACCAGTATTCCAATCCGCCACATAAGCGTAGCCGCCTGATACGAAAACACAATGGGCGTAGCCAGGAGTGTCATAGCTCCCTGCAAGAGTTGGATTGGCGGGGTTGGTAACATTTATTATCTGAAGACCAGAACTGTAATCCGCCACATAAGCGTAGCCGCCTGATACGAAAACATCATGGGCATAGTCAGGAGTATCATAGCTTGCAGTGAGAGTCGGGTAGGCGGGGTTGGAGACATTTATTATCAGAATGCCAGAACCCAAATCTGCCACATAAGCGTAGTTTCCGGATACAAAAACACCATTAGCATATCCAGAAGTACGATAACTCCCCGCAATAATTGGATTGGCAGGGTTGGATACATTTATTATCTGAAGACCAGAATTGGAATCCGCCACATAAGCGTAGTTTCCGGATACGAAAACACCATTAGCATATCCAGAAGTGTCGTGGCTCCCTGCAAGAGTTGGATTGGCGGGGTTGGAGACATTTATTA